>JAKPAQ010000201.1 GCA_029779385.1 Actinomycetes bacterium
GTCGATGTTCCACCACCAAACTGACGCCTCGAAAGCGGCGCTCGTGGCCTTGGTGGAGAAGGTTTCGGTACTGCCTGACTGGCTGATTGACACCCAATGGAGCACGCCACACTTGGCATCTCTGGGGGTCCGGACGCTAGACCGAGCGTCCTACCTGGACCAAATAAGCGTCCTCGTCGATGGGCCAACCCCGAAATGGCCCTGAAAATCCACGACACGCGGGGTACCCCGAGTTACTAGCGGGTGTCACGATCCCTAGACTGGCGAAGTAATAATCATCTTCGATCAGGAGCAGAATCGTGGCACTTTCCCGCAACGATCTCGTGGCCGCATTGGCCGACAAGACCGGCAGCACCAAGAAGGACGTTGACGAGTTCGTGACGGCCTTCGCCGATTTGGTGATCGACTCGATCGCCAAGGGCGAGAAGGTTTCGATCCCGGGCGTTCTTTCCGTCGAGCGCGTTGCTCGCGCGGCCCGTACCGGCCGCAACCCCGCCACCGGCGAGACCATCAACATCCCCGCCGGTTTCGGCGTAAAGGTCAGCGCTGGCTCGCGCCTCAAGGCTGCCGCGAAGTAATTTCGCGCATCTAAGCCCCCGTTGCCTGTGTATACAGGCGACGGGGGCTTTTTTTGTGTGTCACGATTCCTCGGTGACCAAATACAACCGTCTTGCGCGCGAAACTCCCGGCTTTGAACACTGGCGACTTCCCGTCGCCGCAATTATTGCCGCAGCCGCTTTTGGAGTCTTCAATCTCGTGCTGGCGTTTGTCTTGATCTTGCTTTCGGCAGACGCTGCCGAATCGATGACTGAGATTTCCCTTGGCAACCCAGGGATTCTGTTCGTGCAGTTGGGGTCAATTGCGGTCCTGCTGCCATGCGTGCTGATTGCGATCTGGGCCATCTGGCCTAAGCACCTGGGCTACCTGCACTCGGTTGAAGGGCGCTTTAGGTGGCGTTGGTTCGCCTCCTGTTTTGCACTTGCCCTGCTGATTGTGGGAGCTTTTCTGGGGTTCTCGATCGTAGTTGCCGCAGCCACCGGCGAACCGGTTGAGTTCTCGTTCCCGTCGGGGGCAAAACGTTGGTCGCTGCTAGTGGTCGTCTTGGTTGTGCCGTTCCAGGCCGCCGCCGAAGAGTATGTCTTCCGCGGCGCCCTGATGCAGCTGATCAGTTCGTGGACTAGACGCACTTGGGTGCCGGTTTTGGTCACCACCGCGCTGTTTGCCGCCGGGCACCTCTACAACTTCTGGGGCCTGATGTCGGTTGCGGTCTTTGGCCTAGTCGCGGCCCTGGTGACGCTCCGCACTGGCGGATTGGAAGCAGCAGTCGCACTGCACATCGTCAACAACCTGCTGCTGATGAGTCTTGATCTGTTCGGCCTAGCGGACTCCAGCGGCGAAGGCGCGGACTTCTTCAACGAAGTACTGCCAACCGTGTTTATGTGTCTTGCTCTCTGGGCGGCGGTGGAGTGGTTGGCGCGGCGCCGTGGACTGCAGACCACGAGAGAACGGATAGAACCCGTTGAATATGTGGTGGTCCCGCCGCCGCCATATGTGCCGGTGGGGCACCCGCTTGCTGGCCATTCGCACACTACTTTCGGTACTACAGGCCAGAAACTTGAACACACCGAAAAGAAAAATCTTGATTCTGACCCCTCGACTAGTTAGTTTTGACTAGTTGTGAATTCGGGGTCAGAACATAGGAGGAATCGTGGTTGACAGCCATGACGTGGTTCGCCTCCCTTTTGAATCTTCGACACCAAGCATCGCGCGAACCAAATTGGCCTCCTTCTTGACCGTAAATCGTGCTGATCCACAGTTGATCGACAACGCACTGATCGTGCTCAGCGAGATGATCGCGAATGCGGTCGAACATGGCACTCCAGAGGTCGACGGAACGATGGAAATCGGCTGGGATCTTGATTCGCGCCGACTCGAATTGAGTGTCCGTGATGCGGGCCGCGAAACGGACCTAACACCCCGACCCTTCGACGAAGACTCCCTCGGTGGGCGTGGCCTAGCGATCATTAGTCGGGTCGCCGACACCTGGTCGGTCGACTCCACCCAAGGCACGAGGGTTCGAGCCGAACTCGCTTTGGCGTAAACCCCGACCGGTTCTGTCTGCCAGCCCAAAGCCCACTAGCGTGGTGCGCATGGGTAAGAAGTCCAGACGAAATAAACCGTCCAAAGAACGCATGCCGTTCGTGGCCCGAACTTTTGCCGGGCTACCAAGTGAGGCCGACTGGGTCGCGTTGCGCGAGTTCGTACCGTCGGCAACGGCTGTCGTTCAGCTAACCGACGGCACCAAAGTTCGGTTTTGCTCGCTGTTGCCCGGTGCGGGTGCCGGCCTGGTGCGACCCGACGGTGAAATCTGGGTGGGGCTCCAGGTGATGCACAATCACGGCGACATCAGTCGCGACCTCGCCCACGTCATCGAATTGGCAAGGAGCACGCCAACCGGCACGCCGATCAAAATGACCGACCCCGGGGTCGGTCCGCGACTAGACGAACTGGTTGACGCTTCAGCTGGGTTCGAGTTGGAACTGCACGACGACTTCAACTGGTGGCTGCAAGAGGCCGACCGGCAGAACACGGCTGCGGTGGCCGCACTTGAAGAGGCGAACGCTTCGGTCGCGCCAACCACGAAACTCCAGTCAGTGCAGACCGCATACCTAACCGACATGGGTGACCACACCTACCTTCGCTGGATCATGGCCGAAGATGAGGATCGGTTACTCGATGCGCTCGCCCGGTTGCGGGCCGCAGGTGACGATTCGCTGGCCCACGGCACCGTGCTGATCGGGATTTTTCGGGCCCATGGGCTGTTGGCGCCGGTGTGGGAAGTCGTTGACGTCGAGGTAACGGACTTAGAAGAGGCGGCGGCCGACTTTGCCGGTCGACTCGAGCAGGCATTGGCGATGACCGACGATCTGTCCACGGCCGAACGGACAGTGCGCCGCGAACTCAGCAGTCGCCAAGTAACCATTCGTTGAGATGCACAGTTTCGTTGAGATGCAGAGTCTGGTTGAGATGCAGAGTTCACTGCAACGTCACCTAATCGTTTTAGGCTAAACCCGTGGACTGGACCAGATTCGCTGCGGCGCTGTTCGACCTTGACGGTGTAATCACCGATACGGCCGAGGTTCACATGCGAGCGTGGGACCGGCTTTTCAACGAGTTCTTGACTCAGCGCGGTATTGCCGAGCCTTACACCTCGGCGGACTATTTCGAGTACGTCGACGGTCGACCACGCTATGACGGTGTTAGGGCCTTCTTGGCCTCGCGTGGGATTGACCTCGAGTTCGGTGAGCCAACCGATGACCCAAGCGGTGAAACCGTGTGCGCCCTCGGCAATCGCAAGAACGGCTACTTCACCGAACAGTTGGCCACCGGGGTTCGAGTTTTTGACGGAACCGTGGCGCTCATCGAAGACTTGACCGAACGCGGCAAGCGCCTCGCCGTGGTCTCTAGTTCACGCAACGCAAAACAAGTGCTCGCTGCGGTGGGTTTGCTTGACCGATTCGAGTTGATCATCGACGGTGAAGTCGCCAGTAGTGACGAGATTGCGGGAAAGCCGGCTCCGGACACCTATTTGGACGCGGCTAATCGACTCGGCGTGCCAGCGGTCGAAGCAGTGGTGTTTGAGGATGCGGTCTCAGGGGTGCAGGCCGGTGCCGCTGGCAACTTCGGCCTCGTCGTCGGCGTCAACCGTGGTGTCGGGGCCGACGTACTGCGAGTAAACGGGGCCGATGTGGTGGTAGACGATTTAGCGGAGTTGCGATGAGTTCACACGAAGCGCCCAAGACCGAGGATTTCGTTGACCGATCCCGCTGGCTCGTCGATGAATGGCGGTTGGTTGAGGCATACCCAGACCCCGATGATCTGGGCGTAACCGAAACCCTGCTTGCGGTTGGCAACGGCTACCTGGGGATGCGAGGTAATGTCCCAGAAGGCCGCGATTCATATATGCACGGCACCTTCATCAATGGATTCCACGAGACCTGGCCGATCCAGCACGCCGAGGAGGCCTACGGCTTTGCCCGAGTTGGTCAAACTATCGTCAACGTCCCTGATGCGAAAGTAATCCGCCTTTACGTCGAGGACGAACCGCTGCTGATAAGTTTCGCCGACCTAGTCGAATACGAACGCACGCTTGATTTCAAGAACGGCGTGTTGCGTCGCGAAATCTTGTGGCGCACTCCTTCGGGCAAGCGAGTGCGAGTGGTGACTAGCCGGATGGTCTCGTTCGTCCAACGTCACCTTGCGGTGTTGCACTTTGAAGTGACCTTGCTTGACGATCACGCGCCGATTGCGATCTCATCGCAGATCCTGAATCGCCAAGACGGTGAGGACGAATATCACGTTCGCTCCAAGTCGATGGGCGAAGGTCACGACCCGCGAAAATCTGAGACGATCGCTCGACGTGTGCTCGAACCGCGGCACAACTTTGGTGACGGGCAGACCGGCCGGGTTGAGTTGGGCTATCGCTGCGTGGAAAGCCAAATGACCTTGGCGGTAGCTGCGGACCACATCATTGAAACTGAGTCTTCGTACACTTCCAGCGTCCGGGTCGAAGACGATTTAGCCAAGTTGACGTATCGGGTCGATGCTGAACCTGGCAAGCCGATTCGGTTGACCAAACTGGTTTCGTATCACACCTCTCGTGGGGTGCCGGTTCGTGAATTGGTTGACCGCTGTCGACGCACGCTCGATCGTGTTCATGAAGAAGGAGTTACAGCCCAGTACACGAACCAGCGGGCTTGGCTCGATGAGTTTTGGGCACGATCTGACGTGCAAGTCCACGGCCAACCCGAACTGCAACAGGCGGTGCGCTGGAACCTGTTTCAGATCGCCCAAGCCAGTGCGCGCGCCGAAACCGTCGGGGTGGCAGCGAAGGGTCTGACCGGGTCCGGTTACAGCGGGCACTACTTCTGGGACACCGAAATCTATGTGCTGCCATTCTTGACCTATACGAGTCCTGAGATCGCCCGGAATGCCCTGCGTTTCCGCTACCGACTTTTAGCTGCGGCTCGCGAGCGTGCAGGTGAGCTTTCTCAAGCCGGCGCACTGTTTCCGTGGCGGACGATCAACGGTGAGGAGGCATCGGCCTATTACGCCGCCGGCACCGCGCAGTACCACATCGATGCCGACATCTCAT
>JAKPAQ010000203.1 GCA_029779385.1 Actinomycetes bacterium
TACACCAATCGCGTCCGGTGGGTGATACCGGAATAAACACTCTTACTGATACCGGGAGCCGGAATGCCTGTCGTACCGCCTCCTGCTCTATTGGGTTCAAGCTCTTGAGAGGACTACTCGCATGCTGATCGTTGATATCCTTGCCGCAGCGGCCGAAACCGCTCCGCAGAACAAATTCGGCTTTGCCGAAGCGCTGGAACAGGGCGGCTTCGTCGCTTACGCGACAGTGGTCATTCTTGGCATTATGTCGTTCGGTTCCTTCTACATCCTGTTCACCAAGTGGATCGAACAGAACAAGGTGCTGAAGCAGCACAAGGAACTCGGCAACTTCTGGAAGGCCAACACGTTGCGTGAAGGCGCGAACAAGCTCGACAAGAACGGTGCATGGCGCCAGGTCGTCGACGACGGCCTCCTGGCTGAAGAACAGGCCACCCGCATGACCGATTCGACCGAAGCGCATGACTGGCTGCACGGTTCGCTGGCGCGTTCGGAATCCACGATCAACGCGCGTCTCGCGTCGGGTCTTCCGTTCCTCGCCACCGTCGGTGCAACCTCGCCGTTCATCGGTCTGTTCGGTACCGTCGTCGGTATTTACCGCGCCCTGATCGCCATCGGTCTTGCCGGTTCGGCCTCGATCGACAAGGTCGCCGGCCCGGTCGGTGAAGCTCTCATCATGACCGCGCTCGGTCTGCTCGTCGCCGTTCCCGCGGTGCTCGCCTACAACTACCTGCAGGCACGCAACAAGCGCATCGCCGAACTGCTTACCGGCTTTTCGACCGACGTGCTGGCGAACATCTCGTCGGGCGGTCAGGTGAAGCCTGTGCTGGTTTCCGCCGCGAAGCCCGCGGCTGCGCCTGCCAAGCCTGCTGCAGCTCCGGCCAAGCCGTAAGTATCTACCTCCGGTCGCGGCGGCCAGTTCGCGGCGACCGGGCCATGGAGAACGGCGGGCTACCGCATGCGGGTCCGCCGTCCCCTCCGGTAAGTTTGTTAGGATAGGATGTAACCTATGGCGATTGCAGCTAGCGGTTCTGACGAGACTCCCATGTCCGACATCAACACCACACCGCTCGTCGTCGTTATGCTGGTGTTGCTGATTATCTTCCTTATCGCGATTCCGGTCGCCATTCAGACGATCGAAAAGCT
>JAKPAQ010000213.1 GCA_029779385.1 Actinomycetes bacterium
AACGGCGAACCGTTGAAGTGCCACTCGGGGACATCCGTGTTGTACTGGTCTTCGTGGGCCAGGAAGGCCTCCCAGTCCATGGCGCCTTCGTCGGTGACGATGTAAACCTGCACATTGGAGTTGCGCTCGATGATCACATCGTTTTCGGCACCGCTGGTGTTGTTCTCGGAGAACACCACGTAGACCTTGCTGCCGGCCGGCACGTTCGGATCGATGCGGACGATCAGCGGCTCCAGCGCGGTCGGCTGGTTGATCACGTGGTTGTTGAGTTCGATCGTCCAGGTCTGGGCGATGTTGCTCGAGGCCACGAGGTCGATGATCTCCAGATCGTTCACGTTTTCCATGTCCGCGGCGCGCAGGGCGGCGCCGTCGACCACTTGCAACGTGTCGGTGTAGGCCCAGCCTTTGCCGTTGTCGCCAGTGGAGTCGAAGTCGAGGTACAGGTCGGCCGAGAGGGCGTCTTCGTCCACGACCACGATGTCCTGCAGGCTGCCGCCGCGCAGCTCAAAGGTGTAGTCCACCGTATTGAGCGCCGTCAGGTCAACGGTCTGGTGCGGCACCGGATTTTCGTAGGTGGCGAACATCTGGTCGTACGAACGATCGTTCGGGTGCGCCGGATCGGGTGTACGGATGTGGTCAAGACCCGGGATTTCGTCAGGGCCGTAGTAGTACATCCAGTCAGACCACAGCATGCCTTGCGTTTCAGGCAGGATGCCGTTGTCGCGCAGGTCAATCGGGAAATCGCCGCGCTCGGAACCGGTGGTGTCCACAATGACCGTCTGGTTGAGGGCGGTCTCGACCAGGTTGTCGGTGATGTGCAGGCGGATGTTGCTGTCCAGCAGGTTGAACTGCTCGATGGCAAACACATGGCGGGTTTCGGAATCGCGCACTTCGCCGTAGAACTCGGTGTCGCTCTCGTTCGTCAGCACGATGGTGTCGTAGCCGTTGACCGTGTCGGTCATGTAGTTGTCGCCGCCCTGGATGGTGTCGTTGGACTGGAGGTCCTGGGCACGCATCTGGAGGGTGTCATCACCCGTGCCGAGCTTGACGTTCAGGCGGTGATCCTGCTCGATTTCGACGAAGTCGTCTCCAGAGCCAGCGTCGATGTCGGTCGTCTTGCCGGACACTGCCACTTCGCTACGACCGGAGATGAACAGGTAGTCGTCGCCTTCGCCGAGCCAGACTTTGTGGTTGCCGTCACGGGCGGTGCCATCGTAGTGGCCGGACGTGAACTCGTTGTTGTCCTGCAGGATCTCGACCCAGTCGTCACCCTTGCCAGCCACCACGGTCTGGTCGCCGTCACGGGCAATGCCGATGAAGTCGTTGCCATCGCCGCCGTTGACCGACACGTTGCCGCGATCGCCATCCCACTCATACGCGTCAGCGTCTTCGTTGAAATAGGCATCGCCCACCGTCAAGTAGTCGTCGCCGGTGCCAAGGTCGACAATGGTGTCGACACGCTGGAACCCGGGCTGGGTGGCATTGCCGTCGAGCGCGCTGCCATGGATCATGACCATGTCATTGCCGGTGCCGGCCGTGACGGTGTCGTTGGAGCCCGCGACACCACCCCGCACGTCATAGTTCGTGTAGGCCGGATTGGCCATGACTTCCAGGGTGTCGTGTCCGTCGCCGAGGTCGTACCAGTTGCCGGTGTTCGCAATTGGGTATTCGGGGTTGTAGCGTGCGCCATCCGGACCCATCTTGTAACGCTCGGTGCTACCGAGGTCGACGATGCGGTCATCACCGGTGCCCGCATTGACGCTGTCGTTGTGCATGCCGACGGTCATCACGTCGTGGCCGGCGCCCGCGTCGATAGACGCATCGCCCCAGCCGGCGATCAGCGTGTCGTTGCCGGTGCCGAGGTTGATGCTCTTGTCGTTGTGGGTGGTGCCGAAGGTGATGAGGTCGTCGCCTTGCGAGCCAAACAGCACCACCGTGTCGACCTTGCCTTGACGCGAGTACTCTTCGTTGTCGGCGGAGACGTAGCCATCGAGGTTGACGTCGTCCGTCCAGAAGGCGTTCTGGTCCTTGTACCAGTCGCCGTCCGAGGAGTTGCTCAGGTTGAGAATCAGGTCGGCACGGGAGTCGCTCGAACCGTCTGCGTGATTGCGGGCATCGATGAGGCGGATGTTTTCGTCAAGT
>JAKPAQ010000218.1 GCA_029779385.1 Actinomycetes bacterium
GGATGCGATTTTGCGGTCGATGGCGCAGGAGGATGAGATCAAGGCGCAGAATCGGTCGCAGATGGCTCAGGCTCATGCGGCGGCGGCTACGACTCAGGCTGCTGTGCCGTTGGGTAAGGCGTCGGCTGATTATGCCGGTGATGATGCGGTCACCCAGAGTTGGGCGGTTGCCCCGGGTCTGGTCGACGGCCCGACCGCAGAATTCAAAGTGAACAGCGAGGGCGGGCGGCACAGCTCCAGCTGACCGCGGAGCCGGAGCAACCGGATACAGGACCCCCATCAAAACGATGGGGGTCCTGTTGTCAGTAGCGGTTGCTCGCCGAATCGAACAGGTACACCTCGCCGATGTGGGTGGCCGTGGCGACCTGCCCCGCCGCCGACACCGCGACCCCGGTGGCGAAGCCCTTGGACCCCGGCATCGCGATCGTTCGCAGGGTCTTACCGTCGGCGGTGGAGACCTCCGTCAGTGACAGCGAGTCCTTGCCGGCGTCACGGACCACCGTCCACGCCGTGTTCCGCGCGGTGAGCGTAGACAGGCTGACGACGGCAAGATCGGTTCGCTGCCACACCTGTTCGGCGGCGCTGCCGGTGTCGCGGAGCAATGTCAGGGGAGCACCGACCGATCCGGTGGGGATGATCAGACCTCCCGGGGACACTGCGAGCGTCGCGAATCCGTGCTCACCGAGATTGTGTGTCCACACGGTCTTGCCGGTTGTGGTGTCGACGGCCAGCAGGGTGCCCGGCTTGGAGACGGCGTAGACGCGGCTTCCGTCGGCCGACAGCGTGGGCGGGCCGATCATGCCGCCGGGGATCGCTGCCGACCACACCTGGTGGATCGAACGCTCCCGGTCCTGCATTCGGTAGTCCAGCGCGATCAGTTTCGACGCGCTCTCACCGGCAGGCCAGAAGTTGAGATAGGCCCGCTGGCGGCCCGCATCCACCGCGGGCGGCGAGGGGACCGGGCACTGCGGGCCATCGGTGATGCAGTCGCCGTAACCGAAACCGGGATCGTCGAGGTTGACGTCCTCACGCAACCGCAGCTCCGGCGCCACCAGATCACCGGTCTGCGAATTGAGCAACAACACCTGCCCTTGCGTGGTGGCCACCAGCACGACGCCGCGATCGGCGAATCTGGCCGAACGGGGAACCCCGATCGTCGGCACCCGCCAGCGGATGGCCCCACCCGCGTTGAACGCGATGAACAGGCCCTTCTCCCCGATGTACGGCTGGTCGTACTGATCCACCAGCAGCGTGTTGGTGGCGGCACCGTCCTGCAGCCGCTTGCAATAGTTCTTGCGTCCCTGCCGCGGGTCGAACACGAACATGTTGCAGCCGTTGGTCGTTGTCGCGGTGACCCCGATATTGCCGTTGCCCGATATCGACAACGGGGCGGTAACGGGTCCACCGGTGGGCCGCGACCAGCGCAACTCGAGATCGTCGGAGATCTGGGGGCCGGCGAAGTTGGAGTTGAACGAATTGCCGCCGAAGCTCGACCAGCCCCACGCCGACACCGATCGGACATCGGTGTGTCCGTCGGAGCAGGCCGACACCACCAGCGTGAGCGCTGCCGTCAACAGTGCGAACCCGGTTCCGATCCGCCGCCGGCGTTCGGTATCACCCGTCGCTGCGCTCGCCCCGGCTCGTGCAGCCATCCCGCTCCCATCGCATTCGTACTCGGAAACCCGGGTGCGCCGCGCACCCAACCTCCAGAGCCTATCGTGTGCGATTTCGCACTCCGTTACTGTTTGTCCTCATGACCACCATGTGGAATGCGTCCTACCGGTCCCGCTGGAAGGCCGGCCGCCGCCGCGACCCGGCACAAGCCCGGTTCCTGACCGTCGACTCACTGCGCTGGGTGCTGCGCAACAAGGCCTACACACCCTGGTACCTGGTGCGCTACTACCGGCTGGCCAAGTTCCGGATGGCCAATCCGCACGTCGTGCTGCGCGGCATGGTGTTCCTCGGCAAAGACGTCGAGATCCACGCGACACCCGAGATGTCACGGATGGAGATCGGCCGCTGGGTGCACATCGGCGACGGCAACTCGATCCGCTGCCACGAGGGCAACCTGCGCATCGGCGACAAAGCGGTGTTCGGCTGCAACAACGTCGTCAACGCCTACCTCGACATCGAGTTCGGGGGGTCGTCGCTGGTCGCCGACTGGTGCTACATCTGCGACTTCGACCACGTCACCGACGACATCAACACCCCGATCAAGGACCAGGGCATCGTCAAGAGCCCCGTGCGCATCGGCCCCGACACCTGGGTGGCCACCAAGGTGACGGTCCTGCGTAACACCATCGTCGGCCGCGGCTGCGTCCTCGGTGCACACGCCGTCGTCAGGGGCGTAATCCCCGACTACGCGATCGCCGTCGGCTCCCCGGCCAAGGTCGTCAAGAACCGCAAGGATGCCTGGGACGCGAACGCCGCCCAGCGCGCCGAACTCGAACGTGCCCTCGCCGACATCGAACGCAAGAAGGCCGCCGCCGAGGGGAAGGAAGCGGCGGAAGGTTAGCTGGCCTGTTTGTCCACAGGAGTCACGAGTGTGCGTGCACAGTCGTGGCACACACGTATGGTTGAAGGCACGTCATGCCGATGGCAGGGGAGCAGGTCTTATGGGTTTGGAATCTGAAATTGTCGAGCGGTCGAAGGAAATTCACGCCGATGGATATCCGATGTCGATCGGAGAGTTGCTTTCGCTCTACCGGGACGGTGACTTGGATATCCACCCTGAGTTTCAGCGGGTGTATCGCTGGGGTCTGAACCAGAAGTCTGCGCTCATCGAGTCCATCCTGTTGAACATCCCGGTCCCATCGGTTTTCGTGTCTCAGCGCGAGGACGGAGTCTGGGACGTCATCGACGGGGTTCAGCGCTTATCCACGATTATGGAGTTTGTCGGCGAGTACAGGGACGAAGATGGACAGAGATACGAAGGTCTGACTCTTCAGGGTACCGATTATCTGCCTTCTCTTGAAGGTGTTCGATGGGAATCGGAAGAATCGGGATTTTCCAAGGCACTTCAACGTGACTTTAAGCGATCGAAAATTGAAGTAAGAATCATTCGGAAGACTTCGGATCCGAACGCAAAGTATGATCTGTTTGAGAGGCTGAATTCCGGGACGGATCTGAGTCCTCAGGAGGCAAGGAATTGTCTGCTCATCATGCTCAACCGAGATATGTTCAACTTGGTTTCCAGTCTTGTTGGTGACCGTTCGTTCCAAGCTGTCACCAATATTTCGGCGCGCAAGGAGAGCGAGTCTTTCCGCAACGAGCTCGTTCTGCGGTTCTATGCGCAGGCGGCGTATGATGGTCCGAAGGAGGATCTCAAAGTCGACTTTGGCCAGTTCTTGACGCATTGGATGCGCGCCACCGCGACTGTGGGACCACTACCCGACGCGGGAATATTTCGAGAAGTGTTCGATCTGCTCCTGCGGGCAGACGGTGAGGACGTCTTTCGACGTCTCACCGAAGACGGGCGACGCACCGGACCGTTCTCGAATGCGGCTTTCGAGTTTATTGCCACCGGCGTGCAATACAACCTCCGCGAATGGCGCGGTGACCACGAGGCTTTGCAGAAACGAATACATCAGGTATGGAACGATCCGAGTTTCGCAAACCACGTCGGCGGAGGGGTGAGTGCGCGGACCCGTTTTCCGCGCATGGTGCACCACTCGCGGGAGTTCTTTTCGCGGAAGCCGGGTTAGCCGGTGGCGATCCAGACCTACGACGATCTCACTGACCGAATTGACAACGACTTCTCTTGGCGAATTGTTGAGCTCAATGCAATCAGGGGGGAACTTGAGAAGCACGACCGCACCCCCGATACACCGCTCGCGCGGGCCCTCAGAAGATCTGGCGCAGCCATTCTGTATGTGCACTGGGAAGGGTACTGCAAGAACGTCTTGTCGGCGTACTTCGATTATCTACTGGCACGACGAATACCGGTTCGGAAGGCGTCTGATGGGTTGGCGATGTTGATGCTGGAAAAACTGTCCCGAAGCATCTCTGACCCGAATTCTCCAGCGGCCAGAGACCTCCTTTCGCTGGTCCGGGGAGATGCGGAACCGCGGATTTCGCGTGTCCGAACGGACGATGTCGTGAATACGCAATCGAATCTGCGTTCTCGTGTGATCGAAGATATCCTTCGCAAGCTGGATCTCGATATTCCTCTCGTCAGCACCAAAGGGCATCTCATTGATAAGTCGTTGTGCGACCCGCGCAACGCGATCGCTCACGGCAAAGAGCATACGTGTCCCGATGTGGGTGAGTATCAACGCGTAATGGACGAGATCGTGGTTTTGATGCGCGAAGTCTCGTCGGCGATTACGTGGAGTGCGGGTCAGGCAGCCTACCTGCGTGGTTGACCACGGCGGTGGTCGACGGGTGCCGGCAGGTCGTCCCAGTCGGTGTCAGGTTCGCCGACCATTCGGAGCAAACAGCAAGGTAGTTGTTGGTGATGTTTACGGCCCGTAGGTCCATTTCCCTTGGACGCACATCACAGCCTTGCCGCGCGGCGTCCGCGCCACCGGGTACTTGCCGGTGCAACGTTGCCCCAATTTACGAACGACCGGATCGACCTTGGCGGTCGCGACCCACTTGTAGCCGCCGCCCGATCCCATGTAGACGCAGACCGTCCAGTGCCCGTTCTCGGTTCGTTGAATATTGCTCACTTCACTTTTCGTGCAGTAGTTGCCGATGCGGGGCTTGCTCGCGTGGGCTTCGGCGGCGACGCCTGTCAGCCCGCCGACGGCGATGGTCCCGGCGATGAGTATTGCTCTGATTCTCATGTGCGGGAGCGTATCGGGTAGGTCTGACAAGACGAGCGCGGCGCGCAGGGCTCATTCAGCGACACTGTAGTTGCCCAAGGTTATCGGCCTGGTCGACCTAGTACTACAGCCGTAGATCGGGAGTGGTGACGATCACGCGTGTGTTTACGCTGGTCAGGGCGGTTGCCGCGCCATGATCTGAGGTTGTGAATCAAAAGAAGACGACTGCGGCAACCGCAGATCTGAGCATAGACCATGGTCGGTGGCAGGCCCGGCTGGAGGCGATGATCGCCATGATCGCACCTCGGTTCGCCCGGA
>JAKPAQ010000235.1 GCA_029779385.1 Actinomycetes bacterium
GTACGGCCCGCCCAAACCGACCATTCGGGAACGCGCTCGCGGTGCGTGGTTGTGGTCCGGCCGGCGTGGTGTCATCGCAGGAGTGGCGGCGTCGGCGCTGCATTGGGCGAAATACGTCGACGACGATGTCCCGATCGAGTTGCTGTGGCAGAACGGTCGCCCACCGAGCGGTTTGATCGTGCGGAATGAGATATACGCGGCGGATGAGGTCACGACGTATGACGGGATTCCGCTGACCACGCCGGCGCGAACGATCTTCGATCTGGGTCGGCACCTCAACCGCGACGCGGCCGTCGCACGGATCGACGCACTGCTGTGGTTGGGTCGTGTCGGCGTGCCCGATGTTGAGCCGATCGCCGCACGATATCCGTGGGCGCGCGGTGTCGAAAAGCTGCGCGTGGCACTGGAGCTGGCCGACGACGGCGCCGAGTCGCCCCGGGAGTCGCGGCTGCGCCTACTGCTCACGGATGCGGGGATGCGTCCGACCGACACTCAAATCCCGGTCTACGAGGGCAACCGGCTGATCACCAAGTTCGACATGGGTTGGAAGCAACTGCGAATCGGGGTGCAGTACGAGGGAAAGCACCATCAGACCGATCGTGGGCAGTATGTATACGACCTGCAGGTGCTGCCAAAGCTCGAAGCGAGAAATTGGATCGTCGTCAAGGTCATCAAGGAAGACACCGACAATGACATCCTGGCCCGGGTGGCGGCGGCTTTGTACCGCCGTGGGTGGCGGGCGGCCTAGAAGTACCTGAGTTCAATCAGTACCTCCGGGTGGGGCAGGTGATTGAGCTCATGGATCGTTTCAACGGCGCAGAAGTACCCGGCTTCAATCGGTGCGTGACGCAGCTGCTCGTGATTGAAGCCAGGGATTTTCGCCACTGATTTCCGGGGCGTCGGTTGTGAAGAGTCGATGTCAGTATCGCGACAAGCAGGGGAGAAACCCGGAGCAAACCCACGAGGGGAGCGCTTGAACGAGCCAAAATAGTGGGATTGAGCTGCCGTTTTGGCAGGTGAAACAGCGAGACGGTAACCTCTTTAAGGCCCACGGGGTAGACGGTCGTAACCGGCAGTTCCAAACCGAGGGTCAGGCCCCCTTAGCTCAGTCGGCAGAGCGTTTCCATGGTAAGGACAAGGTCAACGGTTCGATTCCGTTAGGGGGCTCGGTGGACGCCAGCCCGGATTAGTCGAGCGGCGTAACCGGCAAGGCGGTGTAGCTCAGCTGGTTAGAGCGCACGACTCATAATCGTGAGGTCGGGGGATCGAGCCCCCCCACCGCTACGCAGAAC
>JAKPAQ010000240.1 GCA_029779385.1 Actinomycetes bacterium
CTACGGCCAAGAAGAAAGGACCGAGATGCTCAGTTCCGGACTTCGTCGACTAGCCAGCGAAATCGAGGCCAACCACCAAGTCCCGGTGGAGGTCGTAGTGGTCGGCGACGCTCAAGTTTCTGAAAACATCACCGCGCTAGTTGCGGCAACTGGCGAAGCCATCACCAACGCGGCCAAACACTCCGGCGCCGATCGCGTCGACGTTTACGCCGAACGGACGAACGGCCCGGCGGGCGCAATCGAAATTTTCGTCCGCGACCGAGGCGCCGGATTCGCTGCGGCTGCAGTTGAGTTGCACCGATTGGGGATTCGCAAATCGATCGTCGAACGAATGGAACGTCACGGCGGTACCGCGAAAATACGTTCGGGCCCCGGCGAAGGAACCGAAGTTTCACTCACGATGCCAGCGCCAACCCAGGAGAATCAAGCCCAATGACCGCGCTAACTGTTGTCCTAGTTGACGATCATGCGATCTTTCGCAGCGGCGTTCGCGCCGAACTCGAGCGGCTTGGCAGTTCCCGAGTTCAAGTCGTCGGCGAAGCCGCCGATGTCGGCTCGGCAGTCGCAGCAATCGAAAAGCTTCAGCCAGCAGTGGTGCTTTTGGACGTCCACCTGCCAGGCGGCGGCGGCCAAACGGTGATTGCTCGAACCAAAGCGTCAACGACCTTTCTCGCCCTGTCGGTAAGCGACGCCGCCGAAGACGTCATCGGAGTCATTCGCGCTGGCGCACGCGGCTACGTCACCAAGAACATCTCAGGCGACGATTTAGTCGACGCGATCGAGCGGGTAGCCGCTGGCGATGCGGTGTTCAGCCCGCGATTGGCCGGATTTGTACTCGATGCGTTTGCCGGCTCGGTAGAGGTCAAACAGGTCGATGGAGACCTCGACCTGCTAACCGACCGCGAGCGCGAAGTGATGCGCCTGATTGCTCGCGGTTACGCGTACAAGGAAGTGGCGAAGGAACTTTTCATCTCGGTAAAGACCGTTGAATCGCACGTTTCGAGCGTGCTTCGCAAACTTCAACTTTCCAGCCGGCACGAATTGACCCGCTGGGCCAACGAACGCCGGCTGATCTGAATCACCGAAGGCAGCACTCAGGGCAACTTCACGCGCATGAATTCGGGACGGTACAGCGAAGGGTCGTCCGCGATTGCGTCCGCGTCTTCGGAGTTTCGACTCACCGAGACGACCATTGTCCCTGGTTTGGGCAGGATTTCCGGATGCGCAAGCGGGCTGTACCGCATCACTTTGGAAGTCGACGGAATATTTGCCACTGGCGCGCTCGGGACGAACGGCCCCGTAGGACTTGGTGCCTTCCACACCACCAGATCTTGTCCGATGAAGTCGGCTCGCTTGCTTAGCGCGTACCAACTATCACCCTGTTTGAATACCGAGAGGGTCTGCGAAACGCCGTTGTCCTGGTCGATCAGTTCCGCCGCTTGCGTCGGGTCATCCTGCCAGTTTTCGCCGTCAAAGTACTCCCAAGCGGACAGATCGCCGATGTCTGCTAATTTCACTCGCGCGACTGAAAGCGCCCAACCGAAACCATCGCCTTCTTCGCGACTGGTGCCGTAAAGATAGACGGTATCGCCCACCACCGTCGATGCCGCACCCCAAACGGGTGTGCGCGTATCGGGGTTGTCTGGCCCGATGTCAACGACTCGTTGCAGGACGGGCGGTTCGCCCGGATCGACTCGAAAAATCGCAAGTGCTGGGCCCAAGTTTTCGAACCCGAAAACTCCGGTCGAAGTCTGCTTTACTCGCTGGGCCATCACGCCGACAAGGTTGTAGCCATCGGACTCCACCGACGCGATCGACATGGGCCAGTAGCCGACCCCGTCAGCACGATCTGGGATCACCGGCCCGCGGTCGCGCCGCAGTACCGCTCCGGCGCAGTCGCCGCCAAAAACGAGCATTGAGTTCCGCACCATTTTGCGCGAACTGTAATCAGACTGGCGGAGGGTGTCACCGAAGACAAAAAGGGATCGACCGTCGGCAACTTGTGCGCTAGCGCCAAGATCACCGCCGACGAATCCAGTCAATGATCGGTGCGAGTTGATCATCTTGTTCAGTTCGACGACTGTTTCGGGTTGTTTGAAGGGCTCGCACTTGACCTGCAGCGCCGGCGCAAGCTCAGTTCGGCTGAACGACGGCGAGGCGGGAATGATCACCAAAATCCCAAAAAGCATCATGCCGAGAAAGGCCGAGACAAACGGCGCGCGGCGAAGGTCCGGATGGAAGCGGTAGAACCTTGGATCGTCGTCGTTAGTTTTGACGGCCAGCAACGTCAATAGGTAGCCGATCACGAGCCAGCCGATCATCATCGCGACCACTCGCCCGATACCTTGACCGTCGAAGTAGGCCAGCCCGCGAATCGCCCACGCGCTTGCGCCCGGGGGCAACCAGGCCAAAACCGTTGGCCAGACCGCATCCATCGAAGTCAGTGGCCAGGCACCGATCGCTCCGGGAAGCCCCATTCCGATGATCACGGTGACTGCAAGCACCAACCCAAAGGCACCGAACCAGGCGATGAGCGCCAACGTAACCGCACCGACGGCCGCCACGACCAGTGAGCCTAGGGCCGCGAGTTAAACCACCGGCGCGTGGAGCCTGCCGTAAACGAACTCAGACAAGATTGCGCCCAGAACGCCCGCAGCAATCGCCCCCGCGCCCAAGCCGATAAATCGCAGTCGAACTAGCCGCCTCGCCGGCGACCTAGCGCCAAAAACTAGCCCCAGTAGTCCGGCCAAAGTTACGCCGAGGACGACCCAGCCGGCCCCCAACCGGGTGGATCCAACGCCCGCGTGGTCATTGCGACCATAGGGGTTGGTGTCGACCACTCGAACTGATTGGCCGCTTAGCGCCAAGATTTTCTTGATTTCTACTTCGGCATGCTCTGACTCGAGCAAGTTCGTCGCCGAGCTAGTTAGCAGTTCGTGCTTGCCATCGTCGCCGAGCACAAGGATCGCGCTGACCTTTCGATCTGAAAGATCACGCAAAGCCTTCGCCTTACTTGGGCTGATAGTGGCGGCAAACGGGTGCGAACTAGGGCCGTTGAGGGCATCTCGAATAGTCGTGGCTTCTGGGTCCGGGCCGACGACCGCGACCGGGATCTCTCGTGGCGGACGCTCCTGCAGCCCAGGGATGAAATCTTGAAAATCGATCCGGACAATCAACGCAACCAGAATCATCGAGGCCGAAAACCCAATGACGGTCATCCACACGCCACGGATTTTATCCACCCACCAAACGTAGTGCGTGGGGCAAAAAGCTGAGCTCCCAGCGTCGGTTCTGCGCGCGCCCGAGCCGAGTTGTCAGCGCCCA
>JAKPAQ010000242.1 GCA_029779385.1 Actinomycetes bacterium
CTCAGAACTGATCACGGCCGGAGCGGACGTCATTTTCCGTCCGCATCCGGTGTTCTTGCGATCGGACAAATGGTCGACCACTTTGGCGAAGGTGAACCAGATCCTGCAGGCCGACACCGCCGACCCAACCACCGCCGGAAACCACCTCACCGGTGAAGAGGTCGTGCGTGTCTGGTCGATCGCCGACTGCATGAACAGGGCGGACGCGCTGGTCTCAGACGTGTCCAGCGTGGTTTCGGACTGGCTGGCTTCGGCCAAGCCGTATCTGATGGTCAGCATGGTCCATTCGCTGGACGAGTTCGCGACCGAAGTGCCGGTTGCGGCTGGGGCCTACGTCGTCGATCGCCACCTGAGCAGTTTCGATGCGGTCGTCGACCAGATGCTGCATTCGGACCCGCTCAAGCAGCAGCGGCAAGAGCTGAAAGTTCGGGTGCTCGGCGACTACGAGGGCACCGAGTCGGCTGAGGCGTTTTCGGCGTGGGTCCATCAGACGGTCAACACGCCCTACCTGAGACAATGACGGTATGCGCGTACATCTCGGTGCTGACCACGCCGGCTTCGAACTCAAAACCCACCTGATCTCCTGGTTGACTGAGCACGGCTACGAGCCAGTCGACCACGGTGCTCACGAATACGACGCCGAGGACGACTATCCGCCGTTCTGCGTGGCCGCCGCCCAAGCGGTCGCGGACGAGCCCGGCTCCCTTGGCATCGTGATCGGTGGCTCTGGCAACGGCGAACAGATCGCCGCGAACAAGGTCAAAGGCATCCGTTGCGCGTTGACGTGGAGCGTCGAAACGGCCCAACTGGCTCGCCAACACAACAACGCCCAAGTGATGGGCATTGGCGCCCGGATGCATTCGGTCGAAGATGCCGAACAGATCGTCGAAGCGTTCCTGACCACGCAATGGAGTCAGGCCGATCGTCACCAGCGTCGGATCGATTTGTTGGCCGGTTACGAGCAGACCGGCAGTTTCTGAACGAGTCACGGCGTGCCTGAGGGTCACACCCTTCACCGACTCGCCCGCGAACTGGTCGCCACTTTCGGCGGACAGGTGGTGCGTTCGTCGAGTCCGCAGGGCCGGTTCGAGTCCGCTTCTGGGCTAGACGGCCGAGAGTTGGTTGACGCGACCGCGCACGGCAAACACCTTTTCGTCTCGTTCGCGGACCTAGCCGAACAAGTGCACGTCCACTTGGGTTTGTATGGCGCGTTGACTTTCGTGCCCGAGGCGAATGTCGAAGTCGTCGGCCAAGTCAGGTGGCGGCTTTCGACTGCGGCCGCGACCGCCGACCTGCGCGGGCCGACAGCCTGCGAACTGCTAAATCCCGGTGAAGTCGCCGCGATCTACGCCCGGCTCGGCCAAGACCCACTCGACCCGGGCGCCGACCCAAGTGTGGTCGCCGACCGGATTTCGCGGTCTAAGACTCCGATTGCGACCCTGCTGATGGACCAGCGAGTTATTGCCGGGGTCGGCAACGTTTATCGCGCCGAGGTGCTGTTTCGCCAAGGCCTCGACCCGTTGACTGCGGGCACGGACCTTGAATCGGGTTCGGTCGACCGAATCTGGGCCGATCTAGTCGAGCTGATGGAGGTTGGGGTCGACCGCGGCCGAATCGACACGGTTCGACCCGAACACGAGCCGTCCGCGATGGGTCGCGCGCCGCGGGTCGACGATCACGGCGGCGAGGTTTACGTCTATCGCCGGACCGGGCAGCCCTGTTTGGTGTGCGGAACGGCCATTCGCACTAGTTCCTTGGGCGCAAGGAATCTCTTCTGGTGTCCGCGCTGTCAGCGTCGCCGGTAAGGTCGGGCCGTGGACAAGAACATCGGCCTGCGGCACGACCCGCTCGGCCGTTATCTGAAAACGAACGCCAGGATGTGGCGTTCGGGTTCTCAGGATGGCCAAATGGCGGTTCTGTCCATGCTGCTTTTGCTAACTGCGGTCCTGTTCTTGATCAGCCTGTGGTCTTACGCCCTGATTCCGGCGGCCATGTTCCTGATTCCGATCCTGCTCGGTGGCGTGCTGCTTCGGTGGGTGCCGTTGGCAGTCCTGTCGTCGTTGACGTTGTTTGCTGCCGTGGTTTCGAGTCTGGCCCAAGTATCCGAAGAAGGTCTCCAAACTGGTCGACTCGCCTCAGTTTTCGCGTTGTTCATCGGCACGGCGATCCTGCTTTACAGCAGTTCGCGCACCCGCTCGGGGCTGCCGGCCGCACTCGGTGAAGCGATGCTGGTCGACTTGCGTGACCGACTTCAGGCCCAAGGGACGGTCCCGCCGTTGCCGGACGGCTGGACAACTGAGACGGCAATGGAATCTGCCGGCGGCGCGAGGTTCTCTGGTGATTTCTTGGTCGCAAACCTGTCGAACGACGAGAACTTCCTCGAGATGGTGCTCGTCGATGTCTGCGGCAAGGGCGTCACCGCCGGAACCCAGTCGCTGCAGTTGGCCGGGGCCCTCGGCGGTCTGATTGGCTCGCTGCCTCCGCTCGGCTTGTTCTCGGCCGCCAATGACTATTTGCTTCGCGAGGGCCGCGACGAGGCGTTCGCCACCGCGGTTCACGTCTTAGTGAACCTAAAGACCGGTGGTTACGAAGTGTTGAACGCCGGTCACCCGCCCGCGATGACTTGGGACGGCGACCTGCGAAAGTGGCAGGTTTCGGGTGCCCGGGGTCTGGCTCTCGGCATCACCGACCGACCCGATTTCCGACCCGCCAAGGGGGTCATCCGCCCCGGTGATGCGCTGATGTTCTATACCGACGGGGTCGTCGAAACGAAGTCTTTGGATCTGGTCGACGGAATCGATTGGCTACGCGGCGCGGCCAAAATTGCGGTGAATCAAGGCATGTCGGGGGCAACCAACCGGATTTTGGATCAGACCGAACCGGGCGAAGACGATCGGGCGGTGCTCATTTTGCATCGGCTGCCGGTTCGCGGCGGCGACCGCCGCATCTAGTTGAGCCGTGGCTGC
>JAKPAQ010000275.1 GCA_029779385.1 Actinomycetes bacterium
AATCTTTGCCTTGCTCCACAAGACGCGTCTCTGCTATTTCCTTGCTTACTTTAGCGCCGGGCAAAATGCCACCGTGGCCCGGCTTTGCGCCCTGAGAAAGCTTGATCTCGATCATCTTGACTTGGTCGAGTGTTGCTGTTTGTTGAAAGAGTTCGGGTGAGAAACTTCCATCTCGGTTACGCGCCCCAAAATACCCAGTGCCGAGCTGCCAAATGAGATCGCCTCCGCCTGCCCGATGATGTGGCGATAGGCCACCCTCGCCAGTGTCATGTGCGAACCTGCCCATCTTCGCGCCCGTATTCATCGCCTTGATGGCATTTGCGCTGAGCGCACCGAAACTCATGGCAGAGATGTTCAAGATTGACGCGTTATATGGTTTGCTGCATTGCGGCCCGCCAATATTGATGCGCAGTGCCGCGACCGGATCCTGGGGAACTGGCTTGGTGGAGATTGAGTGCGCCAGATAGGTGTAGCCATCGGCATACACATCCAGCTCCGTGCCGAACGGCTTGGTGTCGCGGACTGACTTTGAGCGGCGGTAGACCAGCGAGCGCGTATCACGGCCAAAGGGCCGCCCGTCTTCATCGTTCTCGACAAAGTACTGATGCAGCTCGGGCCCCACTCCCTCGAGCAGGTAACGCAGGTGCGCAATCACCGGGAAATTGCGCAGGATACTGTGCCGCCTCTGCGAGACATCGTAGAGGCCGATAAGCGCGAGCGGCACGAACAAAACCTCAAGCCAGAACAACCACGACGAAACAAACAAACCGAGCCCGACGAACGCCAGCGCCAAGACGATGCTCGCCCACCAGATTTTGCGACCAACGCTTTCCATCATGATGTTTCTCCCGTGAAGCATGAAAGTGGTTCAGGTGTGACGCATTGAATCCGCAGCCTACAGCTCAGCAGAAACGGGACTGCCCAGACTTTGGCTGACCTGTGAGGATTTCGTCACTGGGAGGATGTCGACCATGCGCAAGCGGTATTCCAAGGAGTTCCGCGATGATGTCGTGGCCGCCGCGGAACCAATAGACGAGGTCTCGTTCCGTAGGCTGAGGCCGTGCAAATCCTTCGATACCGCTCATTCGCAACCTCTCATGGCGGAGGGAACCCGGCCGGTGTCGTCTTGGACTCATCAGGGTTGTCTGCGGACCAGATGCTGACGGTAGCCGCCGACGTCGGGTACAGCGAGACCGCATTCCTGACGCCAATCAGCGAGCGGGAATACCAGATCCGCTATTTCAGCCCCGAAGCCGAAGTCGACTTTTGTGGCCACGCGACGGTCGCGGCTTCGATAGCGATTGCTGAGACCGTCAGTGGCGTCGGGGACCTGCTGCTGCACACCAAGGTGGGCCCGATCGAGGTTTCGGTGCACGACAGCGATGCCGGGCTAAAAGCGACCCTGACTTCGGTGGTCCCGAACACCGCGGAGCTAAGGAAGTTGCCCGAACTGCTCGGCCTGCTCGACTGGGACGAAAGCGACCTTGACCCGAACCTGCCAGCTGGGTTGGCTTTTGCTGGGCTTTGGCATCCGATCGTTTGGGCGCGCACACGCGAGCGGCTCGCCGAACTCGATTACGACTTCACCGGGCTAAAAGAGCTGATGCGAAGCCAAGGTTGGGGGACGGTCAGCCTGTTGTTTCGCGAGTCGGGGTCACTCATTCATTCGCGCAACGCCTTCGCCGTTGGCGGGGTCGTCGAGGACCCGGCAACTGGGGCCGCAGCTGCGGCATTGGGCGGTTACTTGCGATCACACGACCGGCTGCCGGCCGACGGCCGCTTCAGCGTGCGTCAAGGCGAAGACATGGGTCAGCCTTGCCTGCTTGAGGTCGATGCCAGCGGCCTCGGCGGAGTCCAAGTTGGCGGCCTAGCCACTTCGATTTGACCCAAACGACTCAAGCGGCGCAACTCGTCACACTCGGTCGCTATCGTGGCCGCGTGGAGCCCTACGCGAAAGAAGCCAAAGAGCGATTCGTAACCGAACCGCAAAAGCGGCCAGGTAGAACCGCATTCGAGCGCGACCGCGCGCGGATTTTGCACTCTTCGGCCCTTCGCCGGTTGGCGGGCAAAACCCAAGTGATGGGTGCGGGCACCGACGATTTTGTCCGGAACCGACTGACCCACTCGCTTGAGGTCGCTCAAGTCGCCCGAGAACTTGGCAAGAGTCTGGGTTGTGATCCCGAGATCGTCGACTCGGCCGCGTTGTCGCACGACCTCGGCCATCCGCCGTTTGGGCACAACGGAGAGGTCGCCCTAAATCAGGTTGCTGGCTCGATTGGTGGTTTCGAGGGGAATGCCCAAACCCTGCGGATCCTGTCGCGGCTGGAGGCCAAGACGGTCGACGCCAACGGGCACAGCGTGGGTCTGAATCTGACGAGGGCGACGTTGTCGTCGTGCGTGAAGTACCCGTGGGGTCGCGGTGAGCGCGACACGGTCAAGTTCGGCGTTTACGAAGATGATCGCCCAGTTTTCGACTGGCTGGCCACTGGGGGCAAGTTGACCATCGAGGCCCAGGTGATGGACCTTTCTGATGACATCGCCTATTCGGTGCACGATATTGAGGACGGTGTCGTTGGCGGTTGGCTTGGCCTTGATGGCGAACTCGACGAAGTGGCCGCCTGGCGCGTGACTCGAGACTGGTATGACGCCACCGCCACCGACGATCAACTAAGTGCGGCCTTGGAACGGCTGACTAACTTGCCAGAGTGGCCGACTGAACCGTTCACGGGCGAGCGCGAGTCGCTCGCCGTACTCAAGAGCCTCACCAGCGCGCTAATTGGCCGGTTCGCGGCCGCCGCCTACGAAGCGACGGTGCAACGCTGGGGGAGCGGCCCGCTGGTCCGTTACGGCGCGAATCTGGAAGTCCCATCCGGCACGCTCGACGAAATCAATGTGCTCAAGTCTCTGGCCGCGCACCACATCATGCGCGCGGACCTACGAGTCAAGGACTTAGCGAATCAGCGTGAACTGCTCACCGGACTGGTGGCGCATCTGCGGCTCAAGGGCGAGGACCAACTGGAGCCCGAGTTCGCCGCCGACTTCGCGGCAACCGAGTCCGACAGTGACCGACTTCGAGTGATCGTCGACCAAGTTGCGAGCCTAACCGATGCTTCGGCGGTTGCTTGGGCAAGGCGGCTATTGGGTTGAGGTCAACTCACCTACCGGTCGGGTCGTAGGATCACGCCATGGCGCTGATCAAAGACGAGGACATTCAACTTGTCCGCGAACGCGCCCGAATCGACGAAGTAGTCGAGCAGTACGTCACCTTGCGAAACGCCGGCGGTGGCGCCCAAAAAGGCCTGTGCCCATTCCACGACGAGAAGACACCGTCGTTCAACGTGCGGCCCGCACAGGGTTTCTATCACTGCTTCGGCTGCAACGCCGGCGGCGATTCGATCAAGTTCCTGATGGAAATCGAGGGACTGAGTTTCGCCGAGGCCGTTGAGCGGTTGGCTGACAAGTACGGAATCCAACTGCGCTACGAGGACACGGGTGCGCCCACTGGCCCGCGCCGCGATCCTGGTCAACGCCAGCGACTGCTGCTGGCGCACAAACTCGCTGCAGCTTTCTACAGCGAGCAACTTGCCTCGTCGGGCGAAGCCGCACCTGGGCGCCAGTTCGTCACCGACCGAGGCTTCAACCAGGCGGCCGCCGAGATCTTTTCAATGGGCTGGGCGCCAAAGTCTGGCCGGGCCTTGGGCGAGCACCTGTTGGGTAAAGGTTTCAGTGAAGAAGAACTGATCATCGGTGGGCTGGCCAGAAAGTCCGCCCGGGGATTGTTCGACGCCTTCCAAGGACGACTCTTGTGGCCGATCAAGGAGATCTCCGGCGAGGTCGTCGGTTTCGGGGCACGCAAAATGTTCGACGAGGACTTCATGTCGGGCAAGTACGTGAACACTTCAGAGACGCCGATCTACAAGAAGACTCAGGCGCTCTATGGGCTCGATCTGGCCCGCGACCCGATCCGCAAACAAAGCCAAGCAGTCGTCGTCGAGGGCTATACCGACGTGATGGCCTGCCATCAGGCTGGGGTGCTGACCGCGGTGGCCACTTGCGGCACTGCCTTCGGCGAAGGGCACGCGCGGGTGATTCGCCGGCTAATGCTCGATCACGATGCTTTCCACGGCGAGGTGATCTTCACCTTCGATGGTGACGCGGCTGGCCAGGCAGCAGCGGTCAAGTCTTTTGAGAACGACCAAGAGTTCTCCGGTCAGACGTATGTGGCGATCGAATCAACGGGGCTGGATCCTTGCGACCTGCGGTTGAAGGCCGGCGATGAGGCGGTTCGGGAGTTGGTTTCTTCGCGGATCCCGCTGTACCGGTTCGTACTTGAAAACACGCTGTCGCGCTATGACCTAGACCGCGGCGACCAGCGCGTCGATGCGGTTCGCGAAGCGGTCCTACTAGCGTCGTCGATTCGAGACACCTCCAAAGTTGACGCGTTCTTGCGCGAAATCGCTACCCGCGCGGGCGTTGACGTTGACCTGGTGCGCCAAGAGCACGCCAAGGCGGCGAAAGCTCCAGTCAAGCCCGTCTCGACTCGTCAAACCCGCGAGGCTCCCGCCACGGTACCGGCGCCACCGCCAGCAGAATTCGCAAATTTTGGTGCGCCCCAATTCGCTGACGAACGAGAGGCACTCAAAGCGCTAGCCCAGTTCCCGCAGGCCGCAGCCGAGGTGGCCGGTGAACTAGTTGAGGAAGATTTTGCGCATCCAATCTCGCGCGAAATCTGGCGCAAGATGACTGCCGTGGGAATCCCGAGCCAGGCCGATCCGGCTTGGCTGCCTGCGGTGTCTGATGCGCTCGCAAGTGATGACCTTCGGCGCATTCTTTCGGTGGCCGCGATCGAACCGATGCATGCTTCGGCCCAAGGCGCGGCCAAGGTCGTGCCGGCGGTCCTTGGCAGGCTTCAAGAACTGGCGATAGTCCGTCAGATCGCCGAGGTTAAGTCCAAACTTGTTCGCGTAGATCCCAGTGACCCAAGTGGCGAAGCGAGCGAGTTGGCGACCGAGTTGTTTGCCCTTGAGCAGCGTCGGCGAGACCTGCGCACCCGAATCTTGGGCGCGGGCACCAACTGACCTGTGGGTGGGCGGATCGGTTCCACAAGCGGTCAAATGCCACTTTCGGTTGCCAGCGGTCGACCGCGACGCTTCACGCATGTCCCCATTCGTTTCCAACGCCCTCGCCCAAGCCCCCCTTCCTGCAGACGTCGAGTTTGAACTGGCTCAACAGGCCGCAGCCGGCGATGCTGCGGCCCGCGAGGAGTTGATCTGTGCGGGGCTTCGGCTGGTGGTGCTGCACGGTCTTCGGCTAGGTCATCGAGGAGAGGCGCTTGAGGAGGCAGTTGCCGCTGGTACCGAGGGGCTCATCTGTGCTGTTGATCGGTTTGATCCGACTCGTGGCACGCGACTGGCCACCTACGCTTGGCAGTGGATCGCGCGAGCGATGATGCCTGCGCACAACTTGGCCACATTTCCAGATTTCGCCGATCGCAGTCATGCCAATACGGCGGGCTCTTCGCTGCTAGCCGAACTGCCGCCCGAGCAGGCCAAAGTGCTTGGTTTGCGGTTCGGTCTGCTCACGGCAGACGGTCTCGGGCTGACGATTCGTGAGGTTTCTCAGCAGTTGAGGCTCTCGCATTGGCAGGTTCGTCAGCTTGAAGCCAAGGCCCTTTCCCGTCTTCGTAGACGAGTTGATAGAGTTGGTTGCCGTGCTCCTGTAGTGGGGGCCGATCCCCTGTAGCTCAATTGGCAGAGCATTCGACTGTTAATCGAAGGGTTGCTGGTTCGAGTCCAGCCGGGGGAGCAGGAAAGGCCCGTCTCAGTGGAAAAATTCGCTGCAGGCGGGCCTTCTGCATTCACCAACCGCGGGGCTTGTACGCTCGTAGCGCGACGGGGAGGTAGCTCAGCCGGTTAGAGCAAGGGACTCATAATCCCTGGGTCGTGGGTTCGAGCCCCACCCTCCCTACCATCGCAACCTTTCTGGGCACGCCTGCTTGTCGTCGGCGAGTTCATGGTTCACAATGGAACAGGTATCACCCGAGATCGCTGGGGAAGGCGCACCTAGGGAGGTACCTAATGAATACGGTCCAAGCAGGCACCCCGCTGACGCGTGGTGTCATCTTTGTTCACTCCGCACCGTCTGCGCTTTGTGCGCATGTGGAGTGGGCGGTTGCTGGCGTGCTCGGCGGCAAAGTCGATATGGCATGGACTGCCCAGCCGGCCGAACCTGGTTCGCACCGTGCCGAACTCTCTTGGCAGGCGCCGGTGGGAACTGCCGCAACCATCGCCTCGACGTTGCGCGGTTGGGATCTGCTTCGGTTCGAAGTCACCGAGGAGCCGACGGCAGTCAGCGAAGGCGCTCGCTATTCGTTCACCCCAACTCTGGGCATCTTCCATGCGATGACTGGGCTTCACGGCGACATCGTGATCCCCGAAGACCGCATTCGGGCGTTTCGAGTCAAGGCGGCCCAAGGCGAAATCACGATGGAACAGGCTCTCGACGGACTACTTGGCGTCGATTGGGACGAGGAACTAGAGACGTTCCGTCACGCAGGCGAAGGCGCACCAGTGCGCTGGCTGCATCAGGTGATCTGAGCGGCCTCAGCCGATCGTCACCGTCACGGCGGGGGTCTTCTGCTTCGTTTCGGGGTCGATCACCCGGAAAGTGCGTTCGCCGGTGCGCGAGGTCCAGATCTTCGTTTCAAAGCGACCGCCATCGGCCGCGACCAACTGAACTGGGAATTCGTCCCACGGCCCGCTCTTGCCGTCCTGCACTTCGATGATCAGCACCGTGCCGTCTGCAGACTCTGGCAGGCGTCCGGCAATCGTGAACCGCTCACCGGGCGCGATTGGTGAGGAGATTTTGTCTAGTTCCGGTTGCGGTGCAGCGTCCGGGGGAGCTTGGGTTGTCGGCTCGGGAGTCGGTGTGGGGGTCGTCTCAACGGTCTCCTCGGCCGAAGCAAGCGGCGGCAAATCGGCGGAGGTGAAGCCGGTTGCGGTCAAACCCCCGGCGGCCAGCAAGCCAAACCCGATACCTAAGCCTGCGCCGACCAGCGCAAGCCCAAGGCCAACCCTGATTGCGCGGCTCTTGGCGTGGGAATCGTCAGTCACGCGACGAGTCTACGCATGTGCCAACGAAACACCGAGTCCGTCTATTAGGCTGTACCAATGGTGCTGACCCCGGAGCACAGTTCGCTGGACGATATCAATTACGTAGTCGTCCACGGCTATCGCCGTGCCTATCGCGTTCGTGGAGCTGGACCGCCGTTACTGCTTATTCACGGTCTCGCCTGTGACTCCACCACCTGGCTGCCGGTCATGGACCAACTTGCTGAGCATTTCACGGTAATTGCGCCTGATTTGTTGGGTCACGGTGAGTCAGACAAGCCTAACGCCGACTACTCGCTCGGCGGCTTCGCCAACGGCATGCGCGATCTGTTGACCATCTTGGGAATCGACAAGGTAACCGTGGTCGGTCATAGTTTCGGTGGCGGCGTGGCAATGCAGTTTGCCTACCAGTTCCCCGAGCGCACGGAGCGTGCCGTGCTGGTCTCCACTGGCGGACTCGGTCACGAAGTCACGCCGCTGATTCGGGCACTGACGCTGCCCGGCGTCGGACTCGCTTTGCGCGTGGCGACTATTCGACCAGTGCGAGGCCCGGTAAAGACCGCGATGCGAACAATTGCCAAAGCACCCTTGCCCTTGGTCAAAGATCTTGATGAGGTGGCTGATGTCTATGAGCGTCTCGCTGATCCGGCGCAGAGCCTAGCGATTCGCCGACTTACCAGAACAGTGCTGGACTGGCGGGGCCAGTTCGTAACCATGTCGGATCGGGCGTACTTGGCCAAACTCATGCCGATCATGGTCATTTGGGGGCGAGACGACGTCGTGATCCCGGTCGACCACGCGCAAAAGCTGCCTTCCCTGGAAAACTCTCAGGTATTCGTCTTCGATCGAGCAGGGCATTTTCCGCACAAAGACCACCCCGAGGACTTCTCGCGACTCTTGGTCGACTTTTGCCAATCGCAGCCGCCAGCGGCCTACCACCGTGGTAAATGGCGCCGGTTGCTTACCCGCGGTGATCAGGCAGGGTTGGCGACCGTGGAGCTTGCTGAGCCATCGCCAGCGTCAT
>JAKPAQ010000287.1 GCA_029779385.1 Actinomycetes bacterium
AACCACTTCGTGGTCGTGGGCGCCCTAGCGATGGGAGGTTCCTACCTTTGGAAGCGGGCAAACCGGCTAGATCCGGCGTCTGAGGCTGACAAGGTGCGATTCTTCGTTCAGAACCAACTCGGTGCGATCATCACGATCGTTGCGTTCTTGCCGCTGATCATCTTGGTGCTGACGAGCAAAGACCTAGATGGCAAACAGAAGGCAATCGCCGGAACTATCGGCGTGCTGATTATGGCCGGCGCGGCCTTGTACGGCGCCGACTTCGATCCGCCGTCGCAAGAGCAGTACACCTCCGAGACCAACGAAGTGGTTGCGATCACGGGTCAGGATCTGGTCTTTTGGACCAAGTCCGGCAAGGTTTTCCACCTGTGCGAAGACGTCTCGGCCGTGAACCTTGAGTCCAAAGACAACACGATCTATTCGGGTACGGTGGCCGAGGCACACGCCGCGGGCAAGGATCGGCTCACCAAACAGGTCGAGTCCGAGAAGCGCCAGTGCGGCTTCGCCGATTCGACGAGTACGCCTTCGCCAACTGCCACGGCCGATACTGCTGGCGAGTAATTACGGCTGGACGAGTTCGACCGCAGACCAGGTTTCGTCCAAGGCGACGGGTTCAAGCGTTCCCCAGCCGTACTCGTTCGCGCCGGCTTGCAGTATTTCCTGGGGCAGTTCGACCGCAGGGAAGAGCACCCATACTCGCCTGACCGAGCCCATTCGAGGAAGGGTGTCGTCGAGGCGAGTCTGGAACTCCTCAACGTTCGACACCGCGATCAGGGCCGTGTCGATCTCGCTGGGGCGGCTCGGCTCGCTTTCTTCGAAATCGAAATCTGGCTCGGTCCAGGTGTTGTCTACCCAGTCCTCGCCTGAATTGTCGACTTTGTCGTCGTAGGTTTCGACACCCTCGGGCATGGGGTCGATGAGGGCGAGTTCCTCGATTGAATCGCCTACTTGCCAGATGAGTGAACCTTCGGTGATGCCCAGTTTCTCGGCGTTGGTTTTTTCGGCGCTCATGGGGCGATCTTAGTGGCGCTCAAGTCGCGTATCTCGCGGCCCACCCGAAGGCCCTTGGTTTCGAATCTGGTTATTGGGCGGCCGGCGAATCGTTCGTCCCAGCCGCCGCTGTAATCGAAACCTTCAGCGGCGGCGAGAACCTCATGCATTTGATCGGCGTAGTCTTGCCAGTCGGTGGCCATCCGCCACGTTCCGCCCGGTTTGAGGACCCGGTGAACGAGCTTGGTGAAGGAGTCGACCACCAGGCGCCGTTTGTTGTGGCGTTTCTTGTGCCAAGGGTCGGGGAACCAGAGCCGCACTTCGTCAACCGACTCGGCTGGCAGGACCCGTTCGAGGGTGGGCACTGCGTCCACGACCGCGAGGCGCACATTCGTAAGCGACTCGTTGCGCAGTCCGATAAGTGTCTGAGCGACGCCGGGGACATACACCTCCAGGCCGAGGAAATTTACGTCCGGGTTCTCGGCGGCCGCGTGAACTAGTGACTCACCTCGACCGCTGCCGATTTCCAGAATTAGCGGTGCTTCGCGGCCGAATAAGTCGCTTGGGTCGATCGTGAAACCGTCGGCGACCGAGGCGCTGGTTCGTCCCCTCGGGATGTCGATAACGAACTTGTCGCCGACCTGATCCCAGGCGAGCTGCTGGCGTTCGCTTAGTCGCCCGCCGCGGCGAGTGAAGGAAACCACCTCACGACGAAAGTCATCTTGGGCGGCCGGGCTCGCGTCGGTTTTCTCGGTCGGCATGGGTTGAATCTATCGACTCTGAGAAGGTGACTGTTATGGACATCGAACCTGACGCCAAAGACTGGACTTGGGTGCTGGAGCGCCCGTGCACTGATTGCGGTTTCGATCCGGCCGACTTTTCGCTGGCCTCGGTTCATGCTGACGTGTCGGACATGGTGGTGCGTTGGGCAGCCGTGCTGGGGCGGCCCAACGCAAAGCAGCGGCCGAACGAGACCACCTGGTCGCCAACCGAATACGGCTGCCATGTGCGAGACGTTTTCTGGTTGTTCAACGAACGACTGCGCAAGACTCGCACCCTGGACGAGTACCGATTCATCAACTGGGATCAGGACGAGACGGCTGTTGACGATAACTACGCCCGCCAAAACCCGGAGGACGTTCGCGGCCAGATCGCGGCCGCCGCTGGCGATTTCATCGCCGAAGTGGAGCGGATAGAGGACCCGAACAAAGTTGCTATCCGCGGAATCGCGACTCGGTTTACCGCCGAGTCGATGACTGCCTACGCCATGCACGATCTTCGCCACCATCTGGTTTTTGACGCTGCTGGCTGAAAGTCGAAGCACTGACCGAAAACGCGAATCGCCGGTGATTCGCTTTGCGCGGTAATGCGCATTGCGTGGTACTGTCTGGTTCATGGATGCCACGCAATTGCTAAAGGGCGTACTCGATGTCGCGGTGCTTGCCGTCGTTGAGGACGAAGACGGCTACGGCTACGACGTGGTCAGGCGCCTTCGCGCCGCCGGCCTCGACGAAGTGGGCGAGGCGTCGGTCTACGGGACTTTGCGCCGGCTCTACTCCGGCGGGGGACTGACCTCGTACGTCGTGCCGAGCGAGGAGGGCCCCCACCGCAAGTACTACGGGATCACCCCGCAGGGCCGCGAAATGCTGTCGAACCAACGCAAAATCTGGGCCGATTTCGCCCAAACCATGGACCAACTACTCAAAGGAGCCGCGGCATGAACACGTCCACAATTGATCAGATTGACCAATTCGCCGCCGACGTGCGGGCCGCTCTGGCCGACTTGCCGGCCGACGAGGTCGAAGAACTCACCGAAGGGCTCGAAGCGGACTTGGCCGAGGCGCTCGCCGAAGACCTTGCCAGAGAGTTGCCGAATGCGACCGATTACGCCGACGAGCTTCGCCTCGCCGCCGGGTTGCCCAAGAGTCAACCGGCGAAGGGGCGGCTGGCCGCGATCGCAGCGGAGTTCAGTTCGGGTATCGGGGACTTTGAGGCTCGCCTTCGCCGATCTCCAGCAACTAGCGCCAGCCTTGATTTCATTGCGAGTCTGCAGCCAGCGTGGTGGGTGGTGCGCGGTTGGGCGGCCTATCAGACGTTTCAGTTGGCCTTCGGTCATGGTGGCGCAGACCTCTTGCCTCACGAGGCAAAGGGGTGGGCGCTGCTTGCCCTGATGATCGGCGGCAGCATTTTCATCGGAAAGCGGATCTGGCCCAAGTGGCTCCAGGTTCCGATCTGGTTCGGCAACGCATTCGCGGTGCTAATGACTTTCGTGGCTCTTGGGGCCTTGCCCTCGAATTTTGAAATGGCCCGAGCGTTCGACTCGAGCGGGCAGGGAGGTTACTCCGACGGCTCAACTGGGGTGCTGCTCGACGGTCATGAGGTGACGAACATTTTCGCCTACGACAAAGACGGACAGAAGTTGGCGAATGTCCAGTTGTTCGCTCAGGACGGAAACCCGCTCAGCACCTCGGCGCCCGACAACAGTGGCTGCCTGACCTTTGAACCGGAAACGGACGATTGCCAAACGCCCGGCGTGTGGGTCTCGACGACGCTCGAAACGGGTGCGCAAGCTTGGAACGTCTACCCGTTGTCGATGGTCGAGTCTTCACCCGTCGATCCATCCATGCCGCTGCCAGAGGCGAAGGCACAAGAGCGGACTGCTCCTTTCATCAAGGTGCCCGCGGTCCTGCTCGCACCGCAACAGCCGGCGACTGCTGACCAGGTGGCAACAGATCCGGCGGCCAACGGTGGGGATTCGCAGTAGAAGCACTTGTTTTGATGGCCCGACCTCTTGGGTGGCTACCCGGCGTTCGTTAGGCTAGAGCCAGCGGCTCCGCCACCACCGGCGCGTAGGGCCAGACGATTCCCGGAGGGAACCATGAAGAGCAGCAACCCTGTCTTTGCCAGGAGCGACGAGTTCAACGGCCGCGCCACCACGCAGTACGCCGACCCGTCGCAGTGGCAGATCGATCTGTCCGGCAACGGCCCGTCGACGCCCACCACGACCGGTCGAATGACGTTGGACACCGTCGTTGAGAAGACGGCAATCACCCTGGGTCTCGTCGTACTTGGCGCTGCAGTTTCTTGGTTCCTCATCGGCGACATCGCCACCCAGTCCGCGTTGTCAACCGCTTGGGCGTTCTCTATGGGCGGCGCGATCATCGGCTTCGTGCTGGCGATGGTCAACTCCTTCAAAAAGGTCATCAGTCCAGCGCTCGTTATGGCTTATGCACTAGTCGAAGGCGTCTTCGTCGGCGCTTTCTCCAAGATCGTCGCAACCTGGGTTGGCGACGCCGGGATCGTTTTCCAAGCCGTAATCGCCACCTTCGTGGCAGCTGGCGCCACCTTGGCCGCCTACAAGTTCTTCAACATTCGCGTCACCGCGAAGTTCCGCAAAGTCGTCATGATCTCGCTGTTCGCCTTCATGGGCGTGATGATCATCAACCTCATCCTCAGTCTGCTGAACGTCGTGCCTAACGGCGGCCTGCGCAACATGGACAACGTGCCACTGGCGCTGCTGGTTTCGGGCATCGCCATCGTTCTGGGTGTGCTCTGCCTGATTATGGACTTCGACTTCGTCGAGCAGGGTGTGCGAGCTGGCTTGCCCGAGCGCGAGGCTTGGCGAGCAGCGTTCGGCCTGACCGTCACCCTCGTTTGGCTCTACCTCGAGATCCTGCGTCTGCTGGCAATCTTGCGCGGAGACAACTAACTCCACCAGTCGACAAAACGACGAGCCCGCCGACCAGAAAAGGTCGGCGGGCTCGTCGTTTTGGTAGATGTGTCAGCGGCGACGGCGAAGTACGTTCGCCCAGCGCCTGCCGCCAGCGGCGGGGGCAACTTGCGTGCCGCCGTGCTCCGAAGCCCATTCGGCGGCATCGTCTAGCGTCATCCGCTCTGTGGTCGACGGTTCGAGGCCGTCAAGTACGTCTCGGGCGCGCCATTGGGCAACGCCGGCGGCGATCAAAAACCCGGACATTCGGGCGTAACCGTCGGCACTGGGATGGAACCGGTCGTCACCAAAAAGCGCGTCACCCTTGAGCAGAAACAACGGTTCAAGAAGGTCCGCCATTGAAACGATGCGCGCGCCCGCGGTAACCGAGGCCACCGTCTGCCGTCGAGCCAAATGTCGACTCCAGTACCGGCACACCGTCCGCAGCGGCATCG
>JAKPAQ010000288.1 GCA_029779385.1 Actinomycetes bacterium
GCGACCCCGAATTGTTGACAATCCGCGCGACGATCCTGCTCGAAGCGGCAGATGCCGTTGTTGCAGACTCCGATGTTGTGGATATCGCCACGCGATACGCCCCGCAGGCGCAGTTGGTGTCGGTCGTCGACGACGACGGACTTCCGCTGGATAACCCAGCGCGGGCGAAGAAGGTTGTTGAGCGCGCTCGCGCCGGCGACAACGTAGTGCGGCTTTACTCAGGCGACCCGATTCTTGACGGCTCGATCGCAACCGAGGCCGCTGTCTTGAACCGCTCGAAGCTGAGCTTCGAAGTTGCTCCCGGGGTCTCGCAGGTGTCCGGGGTCGCGGCCTATGCCGGGTTCCCCCTGATGAGCCCGAAGGCGCGCGAGGTTCGGATCATTGAAGCCGATGCGGTGACCGACTGGGCCGAATTGGCCAGTCCCCGATTCACTGTGATCATTCCCGATGGTGCCGACAAGGCTGTCGACATCTCCAAGGCGTTGTTGGCTGCTGGCCGCAAGGCCGACACTCCGATCACTATCACCCGTGGCGCGACCACTGTTGAGCAACGCACGATCGCCAGCACGTTGGAGGAACTGCCCGCCGCCGTGAAGGCTGCGAAGCAAGCAGGGCCTGGAATTGTCGTCGTCGGTGAGGTACTGAGCAACCGCGACAGACTCTCGTGGTTCGAGACGAAGCCGTTGTTCGGTTGGCGCGTGCTTGTGCCGCGCACGAAGGAACAGGCCGGTGCACTTTCCGAGCAACTGCGGCGATACGGCGCGGTCCCGGTTGAGGTTCCGACCATCTCGGTTGAGCCGCCGCGCACGCCGCAACAGATGGATCGTGCAATCCAAGGACTTGTCACGGGCCGCTACCAGTGGGTCGCATTCACCAGTGCCAATGCCGTGAAGGCCGTTCGCGAGAAGTTCGAGGAGTATGGCCTCGACGCTCGAGCGATGGCAGGGCTGAAGGTTGCCGCCGTCGGTGATGCGACGGCCGCCGCGCTCATCGCTTTTGGTGTGAAGCCGGAATTGGTTCCAACCGGTGAGCAGTCGACTGTTGGCCTGCTCGCTGAGTGGCAGCCGTATGACGCTGAGGTTGATCCGATCGATCGGGTCTTCCTTCCACGAGCGGACATCGCGACGGAGTCGCTGGTTGCCGGGCTTCAGGCATTGGGCTGGGAAGTCGACGACGTCACTGCCTACCGCACCGTTCGGGCAGCGCCACCGCCCGCCGAAACTCGCGAAGCAATCAAGACCGG
>JAKPAQ010000290.1 GCA_029779385.1 Actinomycetes bacterium
CTCGGGCGCCTCCAAAGCGACATCATCGCCGACCGGTTCGGCGAGGGCAACGAACCGCCGGCACGAACCGATCAGAGTATCCAAATTCATTCTTGCCACGGTCGCGCTCGCCAAGTGGAGGTGATACGTGAGGTGGTCGTCGGTCTACTCGCCGATGACCCCACCTTGGAACCCAGAGACATCTTGGTGATGGTTCCAGACATCGAGTCTTTTGCGCCACTTTTCAGTGCGGCGTTCGGTGTTTCCGGTTTCGACTCGGCCGAACACCATCCAGCGCAGCAAATTCGGCTCATGCTGGCCGACCGATCGCCGACGCGCACCAATCGACTGCTCGCCTTTGCCGTAGAACTCCTAGAGGTCAGCGTGCGTGGCCGCTTTACCAACACTGAAGTTCTCGGGCTAATTGGTGCCGAACCAGTCTGTGAGCATTTTGGGTTCACCGACGACGACCTCGACCGGATCTCCCGCTGGGTTGAGTCAACCGAAATTCGGTGGGGCCTTGACTTAGCAAACCGACAGAGATTCGGCGTCTGGACCGAGCAGAACACTTGGCGCGCCGGGCTAGACCGACTCGCCACCGGAGTCGTCGCCGCCGAACACCCTGACCGGCCCGTGGCCCAAGTGCTTCCGCTAGACGACGTGCCAAGCGGCGACGTGGATCTCGTGGGTCGACTGCTCGAATTCTTTGATGCTCTCAACACGGCCGTTGGAGAATTCGCCGAAAAGAAGACCGCCTCGTCTTGGGCCGAGGCGCTGAACCGGGCGCTGAGCTCGCTGGCGGACGTGAGCATCACCGATGATTGGCAACGCCACCAGCTAGACGCCGAACTCGATGAACTGAGTGATGATCGCACCGAGTTGGGCTTGGGCGAAATACTTGCGCTGCTGCACCAGCGGTGGGCAGGTCGACCAAACAGTGCGAGTTTTCGCACTGGGGCACTTACCGTTTGCACGATGGTGCCGATGCGTTCGGTGCCACACCGAGTCGTGTGTTTAGTTGGCCTAGACGATGGCTCATTCCCCCGGGCTACCCACGCCGAGGGCGACGATGCCTTGGCCCGCAACCCGCTGACGGGCGAACGCGACCCCCGCGCCGAGGATCGGCAACTCTTGCTCGACGCGATCATGTCGGCAGGCCAAGCGCTGGTAATCACCTATACCGGCGCCGACGAATACCGCGGTCAGGCCAGTCCCCCGGCTGTCCCGGTTGGCGAACTCATCGACCAGGTCAAACGCATGACTGGTGGCGCCGACATCGTGATCAAGCACCCGCTCCAACCGTTCGATGCTAGGAACCTCACCCCTGGAGCGTTGCTTGCAGATGGCCGCAGTTTCAGTTTCGACCCTGCCGCCCTCGCCGGAGCCCAAGCAGACTTGCAGCACATTTCGACCGCAGCAAAGTTTCTGCCAACTCCGCTTGCTCCTGCCGAACACAGCGACCTGACCCTCGAGGAGTTGGAGCGGTTCTTCCAAAACCCGATAAAGGGTTTCTGGCAGCAGCGCCTTGGGGTGACGTTGGCAAGTGAGCGCGACCCTGCTTCACAAACGTTGCCGATCACCTTGGGCCCACTCGACAAGTGGAAAATTGGTGATCGCGTGCTCGGCTACGGCGTCGAGGGGGTAAGCGCAGCCGACGCGTGGTCGGCCATCAGCCGTATTGGCCTGCTCGGTCCGGGTGAACTTGGCAACGAAGGCCGCGCCGAAATTGTTGACCGCGTGGCAACACTGATCGGCGGCACTCAAGCACTTCGCGACGGTGAACCAACAACCCTCGACATCGACTTGTTGTTGCCGCACGGGCGGCGCCTGACCGGAACGATCAGCGAAATCTATGGCGACATCGCGCTTACGGTTACCTATTCCTCAGTCAGAGCAAAACATCGACTGCGCGACTGGATTCGACTGCTCGCACTGACTGCCCAAGACCCGAATCGCGATTGGGAAGTACGAACCGCCGCCAAGATCGGCCGGGGCACTGCGCAATTGATCAGTGGCCCGCTGGCCGATCCAACGGCCGCGCTCGGTTATTTGACCCAACTGGTTGAACTGCGTGACGAAGGACTGAACAGTCCACTGCCGCTGCCACCTGAGTTGGCGTACACCTTCGCAACTGGTTTACGCGGTTCTGGACCGATCAAGGCCTCGGCGACCGCCGAACGAGAATGGAACCGAGATCGTAATGACCGGTCACCGGACCCCGAACGCGATGGCTCCGAAATCGTCAAGATCTGGGGACCGAACCTCGCCTATTCGGCACTGCGCAACGAGGGTTTTGAACTACTCGCGCCGAGGCTTTGGGACCCGGCCCTAGAACACCAACGCGAGGCAGTCCTATGAAAAACGAACCCCTTGCCAGTTTCGACATCACCGACCCGCTGCCTGCTGGCACCACGTTGCTCGAGGCCAGCGCCGGCACCGGGAAAACCTGGACGATCGGCGCGCTAGTTACCCGCTACCTGGCCGAAGCCGTTGTCACGATCGACGAGCTGTTGGTGATTACCTTCGGTCGGGCCGCCACCCGCGAAATGCGCGAACGCATCCGTGAACAACTCGTGTCCGCTGAATCGGCCCTAGCCGACCCGCAAGAGTGCCGAACGGGCGACAATCCGCTGCTGCGGCACTTGGCGAACGTTGACGACGATGAGGCGCGTCTGCGTCGCAAGCGACTTCAGGTGGCGATTTCTGATTTTGATGCCGGCACGATCGCGACCACTCACCAGTTTTGCCAGCAGGTTCTGCGTAGTTTAGGAACCGCGGGCGATAGCGACATTGACGCGCAGTTCGTTGAGGATTTGGCCGAACTCACCGATCAAGTCGTAGACGACCTTTATGTGGCCAAGTACGCAAACCAAGCCAGTCCCGAAATCTCGTTGGCCCAAGCCCGCGAAATTGCCCACGCGGTTGTCGGCGACTCAAACTCGCACCTCGGCGATCCTGCGGCCGAGGTTGATCCGACCGCCGCCGTCAGGCTTCGTTTTGCCGCCGCCGTGCGCGAGAACCTCGATCGTCGCAAACGTGCCCTAGGCCTATTGAGTTTCGATGACCTACTTCGGCGAGTCGAATCGGTCCTACTCCCCGGTGGTTCCGTTGCCGCTGACCTCATGCGTGCGCGGTTCAAGGTGGTTCTCGTCGACGAGTTCCAAGACACTGACCCGGTGCAATGGAATGTCCTCGATCGCGCGTTCAGTGGCCACAGCACGATGGTGCTGATCGGCGATCCGAAGCAGGCGATCTACGCCTTCCGCGGTGGTGACGTGAATACCTATCTAATGGCCGCGGCAACTGCCGACACTAAACGCACACTGCCGACGAATTGGCGCGCAGATTCAGCCCTGGTTGACGCGCTAGCGGCTACCTTCGCCGGGGCCGAACTAGGTCACGAACAGATCACGGTTCGACCCGTAACCGCCCACCACAAAGAACGCAGATTGTCGAACGTGCCACAGCCGGCACCATTTCGGCTGCGGGTGCTACAACGACCCGCCCAAGCCGACCCGGTCAAGGCGCTCACGATACCCACCGTTCGCGCTCGAATCGCCGAGGACCTGGCCGATGAAGTACTAGAACTGCTGGCAAGCCAAGCGCGCGTCAAGACCGACAACGGTGAGAGAGACCTTTGTGCCGGGGACCTAGCGGTGCTCGTTGGTAGCGGCTCGGACGCTGAAACTGTGCGCGCAGTCTTCGCCCGGCGTAACATCGCGGCGGTAGTCAGCAGCGGGCAAAATGTCCTCCACAGTCAGGCCGCTGCCGACTGGTTGGCCCTGCTGGAGGCAATGGATTCGCCGCACCGTCCGGCGATCATCCGTGCGCTGGCACTGACGGACTTTTTCGGCAAAACCGCAACCGAGGTCGCCACCGAACCCGACGCCGTCACCGACCAGATAAGCAGTTCAGTTCGCGAATTGACCGAGGTCTTTAGTCACGACGGAATCGCCGCGGTCCTAGAAGCCGTACTCGACAGTGCAGCCACCAAGCGTGTGCTCAGTCGGCCAGATGGAAACCGGCAAATGACCGACCTGCGTCATGTCGGCGAACTAATGCATGAGCAGGTCTTGACCAATCGGCTTTCAGTCACCGGACTGCTCGGCTGGCTCAGGCGTGAACGGGCCGCACAAAACACTTCGGCCGAAGTGACTCGGCGCCTCGACAGCGATGAGTTAGCAGTACAGATTATGACGATCCATGCCAGCAAGGGACTTGAGTTCCCGATCGTGTATTTGCCGTTCCTATTCAACCGATGGTCGCCAAGCCCGAAACTGCCGCGCTTTCACGATGATCTCGGACAACGATTCCTCGACGTGGCCGGGCAGACCAGCGCAGACTTCAAGGGGCACGTCGCCCGGGCCAACGCCGAAGACGCCGGTGAAGTGCTGCGCCTGGCCTATGTCGCGATGACGAGGGCCAAAAGCCAGCTTGTCGCTTGGTGGGCGCCCACCCGTGACGCCAGCAATTCGGGTCTTCACCGGATGCTTTTTCGGCCGGACCCAAAATCGTCGAGGATCGACCAGACTTCCGCAGTGCTGCCAGATGCCCAAGCATTGGCCCATTTGACTCAGTGGCAAGCTGGCGGCGGACCTCAGGTCGAACTCATCAGTGAGCGCACAGTCACGGCCAAGATCAAGCAGGCTGAAAAGCCAACCCTGAACCTGCGCGAATTTGGCCGCGAGATTGATTCGTCGTGGCGGCGTACGTCTTATTCGGGACTAACTCGCAACGACGAGCCACACGCAGTTGGCGACAGCGAAGCTTCCGCGGCCGGCACCACGGACGAGCCTGAGTCGGCCACGCTCACGGCCGTTAGCGACCAGGCCGAGTTATCGAGTTTGCCCTCCCCCATGGCAGACCTGCCGGGTGGGACTCGGTTCGGCAGTCTGATTCACGGAGTCCTCGAAGACGTGGACGTACACGCACCAGACTTGCATGCAGAATTGCGCGCGCGGATTTCAGACCAGTTGACGAAGTGGCCACTTGAACTGGACCACGAGACGGCCGCGACCGCTTTGGAGGCAGTCCTTGCTACGCGACTTGGTCCATTGGCCGATGACCTCGACTTGAAGACGCTGCTGGGCAGTCGCCAACTTCGCGAACTCGATTTTGAGTTCGGTCTCGGCGGCGGGAACTCACCTTGGCCCCAGCAACTAACGTTGCGCGACGTTGCCGACCTGTTGACTGAGCATTTGTCCAACGCCGATCCAATTCGCCCGTTTGCCGACCGAATTCGTAGTTCATCGATCAGCGAACAGACCCTGCGTGGCTACCTGTCGGGCTCGATTGACTTGGTGCTGCGCACGCCCAGCAACCGATTCCTGATTGCCGACCACAAAACGAACTGGCTCGGCGGGTTTGATGAGCCGTTGACCATCGCCAACTATCATCCGGCAGAACTGACGAAGGCGATGAACGCGGGAACTTATCCCCTGCAGGCTCTGCTTTACAGCGTCGTGCTGCATCGGTTCTGCCGGTGGCGAGTCGCGAACTATGATCCCGAGGTGCATTTAGGCGGCGTCCTCTATCTCTATGTCCGCGGCATGATTGGTGCCGACGCCCCAACCGTTGATCAGGTCGCCTATGGCGTGTTCTCTTGGCGTCCGCCAGCGTCGTTGATTGTGGCGCTTTCGGACCTGCTCGATGGAGGCGCCAAATGACTGACCTATTGACTGAGTATGAATCCGGAGGCGTATTAACCTCCGCAGATTTAGCCACTACTAGACGTCTGGCGATATTGCTAGGCGAATCGGACCAATTGGCTCAACTGGCCTTGGCGTTTGCCGTGCGGGCGATTCGCACCGGGTCAACCTGTTTCGACCCCGCCCAAGATCCGGGTGTGCCGGGGCTAACTTGGCCTGATCCGACCACACTTTTAGCGGCAGTTTCAGCCAGTTCAATGAGCAGCGTGCTCACCGTCGAGCATTCACTGATCTACCTAGACCGATATCTGGAGTTAGAAAAAGAACTCTGCAAAGACCTCCAAGAACGAGCCGAAAACTCCACGCTTAGCCCCGATATCGAACTCTTGAACACCGATCTTGACCGGATTTTTCCGGCGGCCGAAACTGAGACTGACCCAGATTTTGGCGAACAGCGCGCGGCCGCCGAGAAGGCTGCGCAAGTTGGCACTCTAGTGATCACCGGCGGACCGGGAACCGGAAAAACCACGACTGTCGCTGGCCTACTCGCGATCTTGCAAAGCCAGTCGCAGCACGCTGGCAACGATTCGCTCCGAGTTGCTTTGGCCGCACCAACAGGTAAGGCCGCCGCTCGAATGCGCGAAGCGTTAGTCGCAAATGCCAACCGACTTGATTTCACGCCGGCCGAACGAGACTGGTTGATTTCGCTCGAATCGGCGACGCTGCACCGCCTGCTTGGCTTCCGTCATGACAACCACACGCGCTTCAAACACAACCGGCTACGCCACCTGCCTCACGATGTGGTGGTGGTCGACGAGACGTCGATGGCGTCACTGGAGATTGTCGCCAGATTGGTTGAAGCAATGCGTCCAGATGCCCGGTTGATCTTGGTTGGCGACGCCGACCAGTTGGCCTCAGTTGAGGCCGGTGCCGTGCTACACGATGTGGTGGCCGGTTGGTCCGCTAACCACATCGCCCGGCTGAGTCGAAGTCACCGGTTCAGTGGTGCGATCGGCAAATTGGCTGCCGCCGTGCGCGACGGTGACAGCCAGACCGCCCTCGCGGTACTAACGGACCCGACGTCCGCGGCGCGCCTAGTAGATCCGGCAGAGGCCGAACAGACCATCAAGGCCAGGTCACTCCCAGGGGCGCTGGCACTCGTTTCTGCCGCCAACGCAGGCGAGGTGCCCGGCGCCTTCAATGCGTTGAACCAACACCGCCTATTGTGTGCTCACCGAGGTGGCCCCACCGGCGCATCCACTTGGAACAACAGAATCACTAGTTGGTTGCGCAGTGAGGTCGGCTTTGACCAGTGGTACCCGGGCCGGCCGATTCTCGTCACCAAGAACGATGCTCAACTTGGCATTTTCAACGGCGACGCCGGCGTAACCGTGTCCGGCCCGGCCGGCGTCGCAGTCGAGTTCGACAGCAGTCCAGCCAAGTCCATCTCGCCGGCACGATTGCCGCAGGTCCAGACCGGCTATGCGATGACCATCCATCGAAGCCAAGGTAGTGAATTTGCTGACGTGACGGTCCTGTTGCCGTCAGTTGATTCTCGGGTGATGAGTCGCCAGCTGCTTTACACCGCGATCACTCGCGCCATCAGTTCAGTCACCATCATCGGCACGGCCGATGATGTCCGTTCGGCGATCTCTCGTCAGGCTTCGCGATCAAGTGGGATCAGCGAACGGCTGGCCGAAAACTAGACGGTCAGTTTTCCTTTGACTCGATAGTTACCGCCAGTGGCTTCTCGCGCACGAAGGCAAGAGCCACGACCGAAACCAGTGCCAGCGGAACGAGCCAAAGGAAGATAGGCATAAGTGCTTCGTTGTACGCCGTGACGATGATCTCGCGGACCTGTTCGGGCACCGCTGCCAGCGCGTCGGGGGTCAACGAACTGCTACTTACTTGACCCTTCGATTCGGGAAGGTTCGCAGTCAGGTTCTCGACCAAACGAGCGGTAAACACTGAACCGACCGCGGCCGCACCCAAGGTGCCGCCAACTTGACGAAAGAAGTTCGTGGCCGCAGTCGCGGTGCCTACGATTTTGTGGCTGAACGAGTTTTGGACGATGAGGGTCATCACCTGCATACCAAGGCCGATCCCGATACCTAGGACCAGCAGCGAGCCTTCGATCTGCCACGTAGAGGCGCCAACTTTAAGCAGCGACAACAGCCAAAGGCCAACGCCCATCACGGCCGCACCCGAAACCGGGTACCAGCGGTAGCGCCCGGTCTTGCTGACCCGTTGACCGACGACGATCGAGGTGATGAGCAGTCCACCCATCATCGGGACCATCATTAGTCCGGCATGGGTCGCGTCTACGCCGACGGACATTTGCATGTAGGTGGGCAGGTACGACAGGGAGCCGAACATGGCCACACCCATCACCAAAGAACCGACGGTGGTGAGAACGAAGTTCCGGTCGGCAAAAAGGGCCATCGGAATAACCGGCTCGTCTGCGCGACGTTCAATCAAAACGAAGACGATCGTTGATACGACTGCGACTACACCAAGGGAGAGGATTTGGACGCTGTTCCAGTCGTACTGGTGTCCACCCCAAGTGGCGGCCAAGATAACGGCCGTGGTGGCGACCGCAAGCAGCGTCATCCCCAAGTAGTCGATTCTGGCTTTCGGCCCCGCCGCAATCCGCGGAATATGAAGCAGGTAGGCCACGGCCGCAAACGCCATCACGCCAAGCGGAACGTTTATCCAAAAAGTCCACCGCCAGCCGGGACCTTCGGTGAACCAGCCGCCGAGCAACGGGCCGGCGACAGAGGAGACAGCAAAAACAGCGCCCAAGATTCCCATATATTTGCCGCGCTCACGAGCGGGCACGACATCAGCGATGGCGGCCTGGGAAAGCACCATCAGTCCCCCGCCGCCCAATCCTTGAATCGCGCGACCGGCGATTAGCACTGTCATGGAATCGGCCACCGCGCCAACGAGAGAGCCAATGGTAAATACCGCGATCGCGACCAGCAGGACTGGCTTGCGGCCGAAACGGTCACCAATTCGCCCGTAAATCGGCATCGTTATCGTCATCGCCAACAGGTAGGCGGTCATCACCCAAGCTAGGTGTTCGGCCCCGGCTAACGACCCGACAATCGTTGGCAATGCAGTCGAGAGAACGGTCTGGCTCAAAGAAGCCAACAGCATCACCAGCATGAGCGCGGCGAAAATGAGTCGAACCGTTCGCTTGTGCTGGGTGTCGGGCGAGCTCGCAGAAGTTGAAACAGCGGTCATAGGAAAGTTGAAGCTACCTTTCGATATTGAGAAATTGCGTCTATTAGCGCACCATCGCGATCAGTAAAAAGCCGATCCGGATCGATGGACCACGCGAAGGCCACCACCGAACTCGACAGCATCACCAATGCCCGCGCTGACATCTGGTCTGTGGGAAGTCCGGCGATGCCGTGCCACGGCTTTTCGGCTTCGTCGATCAACTCGGACGTGATCACTTCACGTCCTTGACCGAATAACTGCGACAGCCTGGCACGCAAGCTCGCCGAATTTTTCGTTAGTTCGCGGCGGCGAACTAGATCAACGCCCTCGCCCCGAGTGCTTGAACTGACCTCAGTGACTAGGCGCGCAACGCGCAGAACTGCCGAATCTGCTGCCGAACCTGCCAGTTCGGCCAGCGACTCCTCGGTGATTCGCGGCGTTTTTACCCCGAGGATCGCATCGTCCTTGGAGTCGAAGTAATTGAAGAACGTCCGCTGAGAAACTCCGGCAAGGTCTGCAATCTTCGCCACGGTCACGCAATCTGGGCCTAGCTTTGTTGCCTGCTCTTGAGCTGCCCGGTGGATAGCTAGCCAAGTCCGTGCTTGTCGCTTGGCCAGCAATGGACTGGAAGCGTGGTTTTGCATAACTGCATCTTATACAGGGCTGCAAAGTTTGCACAAGTGAATCTACCGGATGTCGTCGAGGGCGGCGGGCGCTAGTTGCTGGCCCACTAGTTCTCGAAGCCGATCGGTTACGCCCCAAATTCCTACATTCATCGCGGCGGTTAGCCGATCATCAGAACCGAACCAGTAGGCGATGAACTCGTTTGCCGCTAGGTCGCCGCGAATCTCGACGCGATCACTTGGGGCAGATCGTCCGACATACTCCATCGAGAACTCGAACTGGTCAGTGAAGAAGTACGGCAACCAGTCATAGACCACGTCGTTCCCCATCACGACCTCGGCGGCCGCCTGTCCTTGCCTAATCGCGTTGTCCCAGTGCTCCACCCGAAGTCTGGCGTTCATGCCAACGTGCCAAGCGTTCGCCACATCGCCGATCGCCATGATCTTGGGGTCACTGGTGAAAAACTTCTCATCTACTTCGACGCCGTTTTCTGTTCGAAGACCGGCATCGGTGGCCAACTGGATCTCGGGCGTCGCACCGGCCGCTATCAGAACTAAGTCGGCATGAAACTCTTGGTCGGCGGTACGAACGCCGGTTGGCCCAGACTCACCTAGGAGAACTTCTTCGACTTTCACCGCGCAGCGCAAGTCAACCCCGTGAGATTGGTGAAGGTCGGCTAGGTACTGGGCCAGCGTTGGCCCAAGAACATTAGCCAACGGAAGTTTCGCCGCTTCAAGAACTGTCACCTCGATGCCGCGGGTCCTTGCCGCAGCAGCGACTTCTAGTCCGATCCAGCCTGCGCCAACAATGACGAGCCGACCTCCTGCCGTAAGCGAAGCGGCCAAACTGCGCGAGTCGTCAACGGTTCGCAGGCTGCGGGCACGATCCGCGCCCGGCAGATTGAGGATCCGGGCGCGCGCGCCAGTAGCTAACACCAGCAGGTCGTACGAAACCGACTGCCCATTGGTCAGCTCGACTTGCTGATTCGGTCGATCGATCTTGGTCGCGCTCGTATGCGTGAGCAACTCGACCTTGTTTTCAAGCCACCAGCTCGACGGCAACACAGTGGGATCAACCGGCTCACCGAGCAGGAGTTTCTTTGAAAGTGGTGGGCGCTCGTAAGGCTCATAGGGCTCGGCCGCAATCACTGAAATCGCGCCGTTGAACTCCTTCTCACGCAGGCGCTCAGCAAACTTTGCCCCGGCCAATCCCCCACCAATAACCACTAGCTGGTTCATAACTCAATGCTGCCGACCTTGGCCGTTAGCGCAACCGCAAAAGACCAGGAGCCCAGATCCGATCGGATCTGGGCTTCTGGTTTTGACTTGACTAGCGCTTAGCGATCAGCTGCAACCGCTGGTGCTGCCGCAGCCTTCGCACACATGGCACGAACCGGCTGGGCGCATCTTGGTGCCGCAGGTCATGCACAGCGGGCTGTCTACCGCTGCCCCGGTGATCTCTTCAAGGAGTTCTGCCGATGTGTGCGCCGTCGAACTGGCGGGCTTGGCCGTCTTCACTTCGACCGAGACCTCCTCGGCGAGGGCCGAAGTCGTTTCCTGGGAAACGAGTTCGGCCGAAGTCGAACCATCGCCAGCCTCGAGTTGATCATCGAGTTCGTAGGAACCAGTATCGAGGTAACGCTGACGCTCATCAACCGAGTGAATCGACAGCGCCGAACGAGTATCGAAGTCCAGGTAGTCCAATGCCAAGCGGCGGAATACGTAGTCCATGATCGACTGCGCCATCCGAACATCCGGATCGTCAGTCAAACCGGCCGGCTCGAACTTGAGGTTGGTGAACTTGGAGACGAAGGTCTCCAATGGAACGCCGTACTGCAGGCCGATCGAGACCGCGATACTGAACGCGTCCATCACGCCCGCGAGAGTTGAACCCTGCTTGCCGAGCTTGAGGAAAATCTCGCCCAAGGTGTCATCGCTGTGCGCGCCAGAGGTCATGTAACCCTCGGCGCCGCCAACACTGAAGCTGGTCGTGATCGACTGACGCGACTTCGGCAGTCGACGGCGAATTGGCTTCTCGATGATCGTCTCGATGACTTCGACCTTCGCGGCCGGTTCATCGGCGGTCTTTGCTTTGGCATCGCTTAGCGGCTGGCCAACCTTGCAGTTGTCGCGGTAGACCGCGAGCGCCTTCAAGCCAAGCTTCCAGCCTTGGAAGTAGACGTCCGCGATTTCTTCGACTGTCGAGGTTTCAGGCATGTTGACGGTCTTGCTGATAGCGCCAGACAGGAACGGCTGGCAAGCGGCCATCATCCGCACGTGGCCCATCGGCTTGATTGCGCGAGCACCAACTGCGCAGTCGAAGATTTCGTAATGCTCTGGACGAAGACCAGGCGCATCAACAACGTGACCATGCTCGGAAATGAACTCTACGATCGCTTCGATCGTCTCTCCTGTGTAACCGAGTTTCGCCAAAGCTACTGGGATCGTCTGGTTGACCACCTGCAGCGAACTGCCGCCAACGAGCTTCTTGAACTTGACCAAGCTGAAGTCAGGCTCAATGCCGGTCGTATCGCAGTCCATCATGAAGCCGATGGTGCCGGTCGGCGCGAGCACCGAAGCCTGCGAGTTGCGCCAGCCGTTCTTCTCGCCAATTTTGGTGTTGGCGGCCCACTGCTTGGTGGCTTCCTTGTGAACGGCGATATCCATTGCGTTCTTCGTGCGGATCTCGTCGTTGGCCGCCTGATGCTTACGCATGACGCGCTGGTGTCCTTGGACGTTCTTCGCGTAGCCCTCGTACGGGCCAACCGCGGCCGCCAGTTCGGCGCTACGACGGTAGGAAGTACCGGTCATCAGCGAAGTGATCGACGCCGCCAAAGCCCGGCCACCGTCTGAGTCATAGGCCAACCCCGAGGCCATGAGCAGTGCGCCGAGGTTCGCGTAGCCGATTCCCAGCTGCCGGAACTTGCGGGTTGTATCGCCGATCGGATCGGTCGGGAAGTCGGCGAAGCAGATCGAGATGTCCATCGCGGTGATGATGAACTCGACGCTCTTAACAAACTTCTGGGCGTCAAACTGGCCGTCGTCGGTGAGGAACTTCAGCAAGTTCAAACTGGCTAGGTTGCAGCTGGAGTTATCGAGGTGCATGTACTCGCTGCACGGGTTCGAGGCGGTGATCCGACCCGACTCCGGGGTGGTGTGCCAGTCGTTGATCGTCGAGTCGTACTGGATGCCAGGATCGGCACATGCCCACGCGGCGTGCGCGATCTTGCCCCACAGGTCGCGAGCATCGACGCTCTCGATCACTTCACCGGTCGTGCGGCCACGAAGACCGAAGTCCGTGTTGTCCTCGACGGCCTGCATGAACTCGTCGCTAACTCGCACCGAGTTATTCGCGTTCTGGTACTGGACGCTGGTGATGTCGCTGCCGCCCAGGTCCATGTCAAAGCCGGCATCGCGCAGCACGCGAATCTTCTCTTCTTCGCGCTCTTTGGTCTCAACGAACTCGACGATGTCGGGGTGATCGATATCGAGCACGACCATTTTGGCCGCGCGGCGAGTGGCGCCACCGGACTTGATCGTGCCGGCCGAAGCATCGGCACCGCGCATGAAAGAAACCGGTCCCGAGGCCGTGCCGCCGGAGGAACGCAACAGTTCTTTACTAGACCGAATCCGCGACAGGTTGAGCCCAGCACCGGAACCGCCCTTGAAGATAAGACCTTCTTCGCGGTACCAGTTCAGGATCGAGTCCATCGAATCGTCTACTGCCAAAATGAAGCAGGCGCTGACCTGCTGGGGGCTACTGGTACCAACGTTGAACCACACGGGACTGTTGAAACTGAAAACCTGATGCAAGAGCATGTGGGTGAGCTCGTGTTCAAAAATCTCGGCGTCCGCTTCGGTAGCGAAGTAGCCGAAATCTTTGCCGGCCTTGACGTAGGTCAGCACAACGCGATCGAGCAACTGACGCAGGCTCGATTCACGCTGTTCGGAGCCAACCGCACCCCTGAAGTATTTGGTGGTGACGATCGTCGAAGCGTTGAGGCTCCACGATTCGGGGAACTCGACACCACGTTGTTCGAAGACGGTCTCGCCGGTCTTCCAGTTTGTCTGGACGACATCACGACGTTCCCACGTAACGGCGTCATACGGGTGAACGCCTTCGGTGGTGAACACGCGCTCAATCTTCAAAGCAGCCTTCGTTGCTTTGCGGGTCGAACGCGGTGTGGGGGTGGGGGTCCCGCCGACCGTCTCGGTCATCTGGTGCTCCTGTCTTCGGTGGTGGCGTGGTGAATTTCAAAATTTGGATTTTCGGTAATGGCGCTGATGGAGTCATCAGTGGTGTCAGCCAGGAGGCCGGCGATTTCGGCCACAAAATCATCTGCGGAGGCAAACGACTTGTAGACCGACGCAAACCGCAAATAGGCAACTTCGTCGAGTGCTCGAAGTGGCTCGAGAATTGCAAGGCCAATATCTTGAGTGTTGATCTCAACTTGGCCGGACGCACGCAGGGTGTCTTCAACTTGTTGACCAAGGCAAGCAAGGTCGTCGGCCGAAACCGGGCGGCCCTTACAGGCCTTGGCCACACCCGAAATCGCCTTGTCGCGCGCGAATGGTTCGGTCGCACCTGAACGCTTTAGCACCATCAGCTGCATCTGCTCAACGGTGGTGAATCGCTTTTCACACGCGGGGCACGTGCGCCGTCGACGAATCGCTCCGCCTTCATCGGTTACTCGCGAATCGAGGACCTTAGTGTCCGTGTGTTTACAGAAGGGACAGAACATTTAGGCCTCCTCAAATTGCTCGAATGTGAATCAAACTGGGGAAAAACTGTGGATTTCTCGAATGTGATGTGGGTAACAGCGGCAAAGCTGTGGACCTACATGTGGAGAACTACACCGGTGTAACTACTAGATGTAGTGGTAACTGTACGGCCCAAGTCGCACTTAGACAACTAGATTCGAAGAAAGTCCCGAAGAAGTTTCGAACCGAGGCAACCGGCCAGCAAAATTAGCTGCGGCGCGAGAGAGCAACCGCGAAGCCGTGACCAATCAGGGTGGCCAGAACGGCCAGGAACGTCGAAGTAAGCGAAACGCCTAGCGCCAGCCAGCCATAAACAACTCCCACACTGCTCACCTGGAGTAAAACCAACACGATGCTCGCCAGCACCATCAGGCCGGCAGCGACAACCCACGCCAACGCGCCCATATCTGCGCCATGGATCCGCTGCCAAGAAAAGGCGATTACGCCCAACCCAATCAAGATGATCAGCACGAACGGGAGGCGAAGATCCACCAGTGTGCTGCCGGCACCCTCGCCCAAACTGGACTCCATCAACGGATTGTTAACCGGCAATAGCCAAGTCAAGGCAGCAGCCAAAGCGAACACGGCAGCCTTAGCGAGAACTTGGACCCGAAACCCAGTGACCAAGCGAATCTCGTGACCATGAGCAACGATCGCCATTGCCGAACCTCCGCAACATTGGGGACGTGTTCTTCACAGTACGCCTGACAAACAACGATGGGCGGAATTTGTAGCAAACACGCGGGGGCGGTTAGTCAACAGCAGGAAGCGCCAACTTCGCGCCGATCGGCAATTTGCTGCCACTCTCTAGGGCATTGAGTCGGATGATCTCGTCGACCGTTGCTCGAATATCGTCGCTAGGGCGCAGTTCGGCTGCAATGCTCCACAACGTCTGCCCCGGCTGAATCGTGATCGTCGTGACCGCCTGACCTGGCTCATCGGTGGCGGCGCCGGCCGAGCCAAAGATCAACGCACCGGTTGCGACGACTGAAACTGCGACGGCTGAGACCAAAACCCTGCCCCGCGAGGTGAGTCGAAGCGGCGCAAGCTCGCCACGGACTCGGCTCGGCGCCACAGATTGCGGCTTTTGAAACGTCCCGGCGGTGCCCTCATGAATTGCGATGCTCATAATTCCTCCTACTTGAAACGACGTGCGTTCGATTCGCTCATACGTTCTATTCGAACACATGAACGACACTAGAGGAGGCCGCCGACAAAATCTGCCACGTTCGAAACTTTGTTCGATCGGCGTGTCGCGCCGACGGACACGCCGATCGAACATTTGTTTGATTGAAAGCCTTTCGGCCGCTACTGTCGTGCCATGAGCAACCACGAAGATGACCTCGTAGACATGACTGGCTTGACCAAGCGTCAGCGACGTATCTTGGTGTTCCTCAAAAATCACATTGACTCGCACGGCTATCCGCCGAGCATGCGCGAGGTTGGCGCTGCCTGTGAACTTGCCAGCACTTCATCGGTCTCGCACCAGTTGCGGATGCTTGAGCGAAAGGGCTTTATC
>JAKPAQ010000292.1 GCA_029779385.1 Actinomycetes bacterium
TATCGCTGCAACGGCACGCCCGCAGACCGACAAGCGTCGGCAAAGATCCCGGCACCACGACCGTCGGTGGCGTATCGCAGGTTCTGATTGATCTTCAATACCGGCCCGCCACCCAGCTCGATTCGGTGCAACGGCTCGTGCTTTTCCGGCTGGTTCGGGTGCGTGGCATGTGCCATGTCACCAGAGACGCTTATGGAATCGGCAACCGCCCGCAACAGATCCTCGCGGTCACCACCGGCAGCCAACACAATTCGTTCGAGCACACTGAGCAACAGCGGCGAATCCGCGCCGCGTTCAGAAGTGCTACCGACTTCTTCGTGGTCAAACAGCACCATCACCTGTCGGGCCGTGCGGTTGGGCTGCTCGGTGGCCGTCACCATCGCATCGAGCGCGGCCGAACACGTCGCCAAGTTGTCGAGCCGCGGAGCCGAAATGAACTCCCTCGCAGCGCCGGTCAAAGTTGACGGCCGCAAATCAAAGGCCATCAAGTCGAAGCCGGCCACTTCGTCCGGGGCAAACCCTGCCCGCTCCCCCACCTCGGTCAGGAATGGACGGTCCGACAGCGACCAGATCGCGTCAAGATGGCGCTGCCGATCTAGTTTGGAGCCATCACGATCAAGGTGAATCGCCAACCGTGGGACCCGCAATAGCGGTTCGTCAATCCGAACTAAGAGTTCGTTGCCACCTTTCAGGAACACTCGCCCGGCAATCCCCAAGTCGAGATCAAGCCAAGACTCCAGCAGCGGGCCACCATAAGGCTCCAACGCCACCATCGTCGAACCAGCTCGAACCGAATCATGGTTTTGCTTCAGTCGCAGGTTAGGACTGTCGGTGTGTGCCCCGACAATTCGGAAGCCTTGGTGGGCAGATGCCTGGTCGCCAACCTGCCAAGCGATCAATGAGCCACCGAAAACCGCGTAGCCGCGTTGTGGACCGGACTGCCACTGGTCGCGCAGGTCGTGTCGAGTGAATCCGACTTCCTCCAGCCTTACGGCAGCAGCTGCACATGCATGACACGGGGTCGGCGAGGCATCGACGAACGCCAATAGGCGCTCCGCGGCAGCGATCGAGGCGGTCATGGCGAAACCTTATCGG
>JAKPAQ010000298.1 GCA_029779385.1 Actinomycetes bacterium
CGAGTGTGGACGTCGCTAAAGCCGATCACCGCGCCGCGCATCGCCGGATCAGCTTGCGGGTTCGGCGTCCAACTCGGCAACGTCACTAGACCTGCCGAGCCGGGCGAGGTGGAGGCCACCAACTCGTCGAGAAGTTCCTCGGGAGTTCGATGCTGATCGGCCGCCAACTCGCGTTCACGCAAGCCGAACTCCTCGGTGAACCAGGACACCAGCCAAAGCCCGCGCATCACCTGAACTTCGGTGTGGAAGGCACCGCCGATCGCGGCCGGATAAGGCGGCAACTGCGGCTGGATTTCGACGTATTTGCGAGTGAAAACATTGAACGTGGCGGTCGTGCCGTAACTGATGAAGCCGGTGTCCGGCTCGAGCGCGCCCGCACCGAGCAAGTCGCAGGATTTGTCGCTAGCCCCAGAAATGAACGCCAACCCAGCCGGCAGTCCAGTCTGCTCGGCGGCCTTCTTCGTGATCTGGCCACACGGCTGGCCCGGCTCTATCAGGTCAGGCAGTTTGGCCCGTTCAATCCCGAACGCGAACGACCGCAGATTCTTTGGGCCGGCCCAGTCGGTCTTTCGCACGTCAAACGGCCACGGCCCAAACACGTTCGCGGTCGACTCGACGAACTCGCCCGTGAGCCGGTGGGTAAAGAAGCCCGACAGGAACAAGAACTTGTGGGTCCGGTCCCAAATTTCGGGTTCGTGCTGGCGCAGCCAGTTCGCCCGCGAATACTCGATCGCGAACTTGAGCACGTCGTGCGCGCCGCTGAGCCGGCTGGCCCCAAGCAGCAGACCCGTGCCGGTCTTGGCCGCGTCGGCTCGTCGCTCATCCATCCAAACGATCGCCGGGCGAAGTGGGATGCCGTCGGTGTCGACCGGCAGCACCGTCTGGCGCTGAGTCGACAAACTCACCGCGCTCAACCTGGCTGGATCTACGCCGGCGAGCACGCGGTTGGTCGCCTCGCAGAGTTTGTCCCAGTAGTACTGCCCGTCCTGCTCTGCCCAGCCTTGCTTGGGCGACACGTATGGGGTGATGGTGACTTTCTCCAGCGCGACGATTTGGCCGGAAAGGTCGACTAGGGCGGCGCGAATCGATTGGGTCCCCGCATCGATCGCAACGACTAAGTCGCTCACTTTCGAACCTTGGTGTCAAAGCCCAACGTCCAGCCCGGGTTCATGATGTGGTGCGGGTCGAAGTGTTCTTTCAGCGCGCGCAGCACGTTCATCTGCGTGGTGCCCAAATGCTCTTCCATGAGCGGCCCGGTCAGTTCGCCGGTGCCGTGGTGGTGGCTGGGCGAGCCGCCGTTTTCGATGATCGAGGCCAAGATCTTGGACCGGAACTCGAAGTATTCCTCGGGGCTCTGCGGTTTCAGGATGAGGATGAAATACAGGTTCGTGCCAGCCGAGTAGAAGTGCGAAGCGTGCGTCATGCACACCGTGCCGGGTCGAGCCTTGATCAGTTTTCGGACGTTGCTGTGGACGTCGTGCAGGTTGTCCCAAGTCACCGAGGTCTCGAAGGTGTCGATGATCATCGAGAAGTCCACGATGTCGTTTCGCACGTGCACATCCGAATAACGGCCGCGTTCCCATGCTTTGGTGGCCATCGCGGTCAGGTTGATGCCGCCGTGGGCTCGGCCGACGGCCAGCGCAGATTTGGCGACGTGGGCGGCGAACTTCTTTTCGCCCTCGGCGTTACCGAGCAGCAGACAACGACCGCCAGGCAGCATCTTTCGGCTGGTCAAATACTTCTGGGCCAGTCCGCCGTCGAAACCCTTGAGGGCCAGGGCGCGCTCGGTTTCCTCGGGGTCAGAAATCCGCAGGACGGCCGGCTTGCCGAACTCGCCCTGAGTGATCTCGCGGGCGGCGTCGACCGCGGCCTCCCAAGTGGGCATCATCAGCGCGAACCGGGCGGTGTTCTCAGGCTGGTGGCGGTAGATCTTCAAGGTCAGTTCAGTCAGGACACCGAACGTGCCCTCGCTGCCTTTGAGGATGTCGTTCACCTTCGGTCCGCTTGCTGTTGCGGGGAAGTGCTTGGTCGAAATCACTCCTACCGGGGTCACGTACTCCTGGGCGAGCACCAGATCGTAGGCGTCGCCGTAGTAGGTGGACGCTTGGCCCGAGCCCAGCGCGGCGATCCAACCGCCGACGGTCGCCAAATGGAAGGACTGCGGGAAGTGTCCGCCGGTGTAGTTGTGGGCGCTGCCGTGCAGGTTCTTCGCGTCGTTGAGTTCAGCCTCGTAGGCCGGGCCGAGCATGCCGGCCTGAACGGTGACCGTCTGGTTCAGCTCGTTGACTTCGACGATCTGGTTCATATGCGTGGTCAGGACCAGGACGACGCCGCCCTCGTTGACTTTCGTGCCCAAGACGACACTCGAACCGCCACCAAAGGGCACGATCGGGATCCGGTTTTCGTGGCAGTAGGCCACCACTTCGGCGACATCTTGTTTGTGCCGCGGGTGGATTACTAGGTCCGGCAGCAGGGGAGTGTGGCCGCGCCGCAGATCGATGTCCTCGTCGAGGCTCTTACCAAGTCCGTACCGAACGCGGCTGACGTCGTCGTCGACCGCATTTTCGTCGCCGACGATCGCGGCGAGGGCAGTGCGGTGGGTATCGGCCAAGGCAGGACGCTGCTGAACCGCGATCGGTTGGTCGCCGTCTGGGAAGTCGGGCCGGAACTCTTCGGGCTTGATTTCGAACTCTTCGAGGAACATTTTGACCCAGCCGGCGCTGGGGTGAGAGGTCGACTTCGGGTCGAACATCAGCACTTCGCGGTAGGTGCCTTCGGCCGGGGGAGTGCTGCGCCATTTCGGTTCGAACTGTTCGGTCATGACCAGAGTCTAACGCCAATGTGACAACTCCGGTCAATGTGTAACACTAGATTCGTGAGTACCCCGACCCAGAGCCCGCCAGTGATCGGCGACGCTATCTTGTCGGCCGCCTACGACTTGCTATGCCAAGTGGGGGCCAGCAAACTCACCATCCAGCGGCTCGCCGATCAGGCCAACGTCTCACGCATGACCGTGTACCGCCGGTTCGGCGACCTCGACACGGTGCTGCGCAAAGTGATGACCGCCGAGATCGTCCATGCCGTCGCCGAGGCCGAAGCCGCCTCGGCCGACGCCGAAACCGCCCGCCAACGAATCGGCACCGCCGGCGCCCAAGTCGTGTCAGAACTTGCCAGCCACCCCGTATTTCGGTCAATCCTGAGCAACGATGCGCAGGCGGTCCTACCGCTGCTGACTGAACGTTTCGGCTCAGGCCAAACGGTCTTGCGAGATCACGTCGCCACCCACTTGGCCACCGGGATGACCAGCTTGGGCGGCGACGGTTCGGTCCGAGACGCAGACCCCACCGAACTTGCCTTCATGCTCGTTTTGGCCTGCCAGTCGTTCGTCCTTTCGGCCCAACTTGTTAGCGAAAACGTCGCGGACCCGACCGCTCACATTCAGGCCCTAATCGAAGGCTGGCTGAAACCATGAACCCTGACCTGAACGCGGCCAGGCGAAGCGCCGACCTCGGCGAACTGGCCGCCGGCGAACTAGTCGATGTGCTCGTTATCGGTGGCGGTGTCACCGGTGCGGGCGTGGCCCTGGACGCGGCCAGTCGAGGGCTGAAAGTCGCCCTAGTCGAACGAGACGATTTGGCGTCGGGCACCTCGAGATGGTCGAGCAAACTAATTCACGGCGGCCTGCGCTATCTGGCGACCGGCCAAGTTCAGGTCGCCTATGAGAGTGCGCAAGAACGCGCCCACCTGATGAACAAAATCGCGCCGCACCTGGTGCATCGACTCGCCCAAGTCATGCCGATTTACGACTGGACGAAAAAAAGCGACGTTGCACTCAACGGGGCCGGACTTGGCGCCGGGCATGTGCTGAAGATGGTCGCTCGCACCGGAAAAGCGCTGCGCCCGCCGCACTGGGTCGGCGCCGAAGCCGCGCTCGAACTGGCGCCGGGGCTAAAGCGCGAGGGGCTACGTGGCGCGTTGGTTTCCTATGACGGCCAAGTCGAAGACGACGCCCGCCTAGTGATCGCGATCGCTCGGACCGCGGCAGCCTACGGCGCCCGCATCGTCACCAGATGCGAAGTCGACCGGGTCACCGCCGGCGGCGCCGAAGTCACCGACCGGCTCACCGGCGCCAGTTTTCAGATCCGAGCAAAAAACATCATCAACGCGACCGGCGTCTGGGCCGACGAGTTGGATACAACAATCAAACTTGTGCCCTCGCGCGGCACCCACGTCGTCGTCCCGTCGGCGGTGCTGGGCGAGCCGACGGCTGCGATCTTGGCTGCAGTGCCAGGGGAGTTGGGACGTTATGTGTTCGCGCTGCCCCAACCAGACGGGGTCAGCTACGTCGGCATCACCGACGTCGAAGAGACCGCTCGGCCGGTGCCGCGAGTGCCGGAACCGACCGCCGAGGAAATCGCTTGGATCCTGTCGGTGCTCTCGCGGGTAGTTGATCGCGAAGTCCTGCCCAGCGACGCGGTGGGCGCCTTCGCCGGCCTGCGGCCGCTGGTCGCGCCGGCTGCGGCGGGGGACTCAACCGCCGATATCTCGCGCGGGCATTTGGTGAAGCGAACTGGCAACCTCATTACGGTCACTGGCGGCAAACTAACCACCTATCGCCGGATGGCCGAAGAGGCAGTCGACAACGTAACCGGATTGGCTTGCATCACCCGAGAACTGCCGTTGGTCGGCGTCGGTCCAGTCGCGGCCACCGCGCCGGAGCGACTGCGGCGCCGCTACGGCGTCGAAGCGCACCGAATCATGCAGTTAGCCCAGGGCGACAAAACGTTGCTGGCGCCAATCGCCGACGGAATACCCGTGCTCGGCGTTGAGGTAGTCCATGCGGTTTTGCACGAAGGCGCTTTGGGCGTCGATGACGTGCTGGAGCGACGTACTCGCTTGTCGCTGGTGCCGAGTCAGGCAGAAAAGGCAAAGCCTCGGGTAGCGGAAATAATCTCCGCCACCCGAGGCTAGTTAGCTCAGTTCGTCAGCCGAGTTCGCCGTCGAAAGCGCCGGCCTCAAGCCGTTCCTTGATCGCAGTCAAGAAGCGGCCAGCGTCGGCACCATCGATGATCCGGTGGTCGTAGGTCAACGCGAGGTAGGCCATCGAGCGGATCGCGATCGATTCGGAGCCGTTGTCGTCGGTGACCACCACGGGGCGGCGCACGATCGAGCCGACACCCAAAATCGCTACCTGCGGCTGGTTGATGATCGGCGTATCGAACAGGGCGCCGTTGCTGCCGAGGTTGGTGATGGTGAAGGTTGCCCCACTCAACTCATCGGGCGCGATCCGGTTCGTGCGCGTACGATCGGCGATGTCGGCAATCTTGCGCGCCAAGCCGGTCACGTTCAGGTCGCCGGCATCCTTGACCGTCGGCACCAGCAAACCGCGCTCGGTGTCAACGGCGATCCCCAAATGCTCACCGGCCGGGTAGGTGACCGTGCCGGCTTCGACGTCGAGGGCTGCGTTCACTTGCGGGTAATGCTTGAGTGCTTCGATCGCGGCCTTGGCGAAGAACGGCAAGAAGGTCAACTTCGTGCCTTCGCGCTTGGCGAATGCGTCCTTGTGCTCGTTGCGCAGACGGACAACTTCAGTCACGTCGACTTCGTGCACCTGGGTTAGCTGGGCGCTCATCTGCAGCGACCCGACCATCCGTTCGGCGATGATCTTGCGCAGTCGTGACAAGTTCTCGGTGCGACCACGAAGCGGCGACGGTGTTGACGGGGCGGCTGTGGCCGGTGCCGCTTCGGCGGCCGGCTGAGCATTTGCGGCGGCGTCCAAGATGTCTTGTTTGCGGATCCGGCCACCCACGCCAGAGCCGGTAACAGTTGCTAGATCGACGCCATGCTGTTTGGCCAGCTTGCGCACGATCGGAGTTACGTAGCCTTCGCCTGAAGCCTCTGCAGCGGCGGCCGGAGCAGCAGGAGCCGCAGGTGCAGCCGGGGCAACAGGAGCAGGCGCTGGCGGCGGAGTCGGTTCTGGTGCAGGCGCTGGCGGTGCCGGAACTTCAGCAGCAGGGGCCGGGGCGGCAGGAGCCGGAGCAGCTGGAGCCGGGGCAGCACCTTCGGCGCCGATGATCGCCAGTTCGGCACCAACCTCGACGGTCTCGTCCTCGGCAACCTTGATCTCAAGTACGACACCAGCAATCGGCGACGGAATCTCGGTGTCGACCTTGTCGGTGGAGATCTCTAGCAACGGCTCATCAACCTCGACCCGGTCGCCAACGGCCTTGAGCCACTGAGTGACCGTGCCTTCGGTGACGCTCTCGCCCAACGCAGGCAGTGTTACCGCTTGACCGGAGGCGCTACCAGCAGGTGCGGCCGGGGCCGGTTCGGCAGCAATTTCGCCAGCAGTAGGCGGTTCGGGCGCCGGCTCGGGCGCTGGGACAGGTTCGGGCGCTGGTTCGGGCACTGGGGCCGCAGCAACCGGCTCGGGTTCAGCCGCCGCGGGGGCGGCTGCGCCGGCACTTTCGCCAGCCTCGCCGATGATCGCAAGCACCGCACCAACTTCGACGGTGTCGTCTTCTTCGGCGCGGATTTCCAAGATGGTGCCGGCAACCGGCGACGGGATCTCGGTGTCGACCTTGTCGGTGGAGATCTCCAGCAGCGGTTCATCGACGGCTACTTGGTCACCGACGGCCTTGAGCCATTGGGTGACGGTGCCTTCGGTGACTGACTCGCCGAGTGCGGGAAGGGTGACTTCGGTGGCCATATTGTCCTCTGTCCAGTCTCAGGCGTGGGTGTGCAGCGGTTTACCGGCAAGTGCGAGCGCCGCCTCACCGAGGGATTCGTTTTGAGTCGGGTGCGCGTGAATGAACTGCGCGACGTCCTCGGGGTAGGCCTCCCAGCCAACCCAAAGCATTGCCTCGCCGATCTGTTCACCCATCCGGGCGCCGAGCATGTGGACGCCGACGATCGGGCCGTCCTTTTGGCGAACTACCTTCACAACTCCGGCAGTCTGCAGAATCTGGCTCTTGCCGTTGCCGCCGAGGTTGTACTCGAGGGCCTCAACTTCGCCGTACTGCTCCTTGGCCTGGGCCTCGGTCAAACCGACGGAGGCAATCTCGGGCTCGCAGTAGGTGACTCGAGGAATCGACGAGTCCACAACCGGCGCGGGGTTCAGGCCGGCGATCTGCTCGGCCACGAAAATGCCGTGGGCGAAACCGCGGTGCGCCAACTGCAGGCCAGGCACCAAGTCGCCGACCGCGAACACGCCGTCAACGTTCGTGCGAAGTCGCTCGTCGGTGGGGACCCAGCCGCGATCGACGTTCACGCCCGCGCCTTCGAAACCGAGACCGGCCGAGCGCGGTCCGCGGCCAACGGCCACCAAAACCACATCGGTCTCGATCGTGTCGCCGTTCTCCAAGGTGACGGTCGCGCCGTTGGCGTTTTGTTCAACACCGGTGAACTTCACGCCGGTCTTGAACGCGATCTTGCGCTTGCGGAAGGCGCGCTCCAGACCCTTCGACAACACCGGATCCTCAAGCGGGACGAGCGAGGGTAGAGCCTCAATGATGGTGACTTCAGCGCCAAACGAGTTCCAAACCGACGCGAATTCCACGCCGATGACCGAACCACCGATGATGACGGCGCGCTTGGGCACTTCGTCAAGGGCGAGTGCCTGGTCGCTAGTCATAACCCGGCCGCCGATCTCGATGCCGAGCGTGCGCGGTTCCGAGCCGGTAGCCAAAACGAGGTTCTTGCCGGTGTAGCGCTGGCCGTTCACTTCAATGGTGCGCGAATCAACGACCGAGCCATCACCTTCGACAACGGTGATGCCGTCCTGATTCACCAGGCCGGTCAGCCCCTTATAGAGCCGGTCGATAACGCCCTGCTTGTAGGAGTTGACCTTGACCATGTCGACGCTGTCGAACGTGGTGTTCACGCCGATACTGGCGCCTTCGCGCGCCGTGGTCGCGACCTCGGCCGCGTGCAGCAACGCTTTAGTTGGGATGCAGCCTTGGTGCAGGCAAGTGCCGCCAACCTTGGCCTTCTCAATCAAGGCGACAGTCTTGCCGAGTTGAACGGCGCGCAACGCGCACGCGTAGCCTCCGCTGCCGGCGCCAAGAATGACGATGTCGAACGAATGGGGTGCGTCGTCGGGCACGGTGTCCTCCGGGTAGGTGGTCTAACGCCATCTTGTCACTTGGTTGGTCAACCATGCCACCGGGTAGGGGCAACTGACCGTGACCAGTTCACCTGTTGCTTATCGACGGTCAGGCAAACTTGGTCCGTGGGACTTTTCAAAAAGCGGCGCCGGACCGAATCTGGGGCGATAATTTCCGACCGGGACGCCAATCGCTCCGATCTGGCCGAGCTGCGCGAGTTTGCAAAATCGCGTGCCGGAGTTGAAGCGTTTGTTGAGCCGCAGACGTCAGTGAGTCAGTTGTCGATCGTGTTGGTGGCAGCAGACGGCGAGTCGATTCGACGTCGAGTGGGCACTGCCAAGGCCGCCAGTGATCTGGCGCGCGGGCTGAAGATTCCGATCTATGACGCCCACAAGGTTGGCTACCCAAAACGGATGCGCGAGTACAACCTGAACACGGCTGCGCAGAGGTCGTCGCTCCAGGCCAGCCGCGGCAAATACACCTCGGCTCAGTTCGCGGCGATCATGACGCTTGAATCGGTTGCCGGGGTCGAACCGTTGGGGCGCGATCCGGAGAAGTCCGACCTGCAGCGGGTGCTAAGAGCGGCCCGCGCGGCCGCCCACCCTGACCGTCGAGGCGGTGACCGTTCGAAGTGGGATCAAGTCGAGCAGGCCGCGAGAACTCTCGGCCTGTGATTCTTGACACTCAAGCCAGGTCGCGCGCCAACTGAACGAGAGTGCGAACGCCAGCACCAGTGCCGCCGACTGGGGTGTAGTCGAAAGCGCCTGCGTCGTTGAATGCCGGGCCGGCAATGTCCAGATGCGCCCACGAGTTGTCTGCGACGAACGCCTGTAGGAAAGCCGCGGCGTACATGGTGCCGCCGTAGGGCTTGGGGTTGTGCTGGCGAAGATCCGCAATCGGTGAAGACGTGACTGCTTTGGTGATTTCTTCGGTGATCGGCAGGCGCCACATCGACTCACCGGCAACCTTCGCCGCAGCCAACACCTGTTCTTGCAGTTCTTCGTTGTTGCCTAGAACAGCGCTGGTGCGGGTGCCGAGCGCGACCATCGCCGCGCCGGTCAAGGTCGCCGCATCGATGATGTGGTCCGGCTTTGCTTCGACGGCCAAGGCCAGGCCGTCAGCGAGCACGAGGCGGCCTTCGGCGTCAGTGTTGTGAACTTCAACGGTCGCGCCAGAACGCATCTTCAGCACGTCGCCGGGCCGCGTGGCAGTTCCGCTGGGCAGGTTCTCGGCGATGCAAGCAAAACCAGTCACCCGAATTTTGAGGCCGAGGTTCGCGATCGCGTTGATCGCGGCCACGATGGCGGCCGCGCCACCCATATCGCATTTCATCGTCATCATCGAACTGCCGGGCTTTAGCGATAGGCCGCCCGAGTCAAACGTGATGCCCTTGCCGACTAGGGCAAGGTGTGTTTTTGCTCCGGCCGGGTTGTAGCTAAGTTTCACCAGTCGCGGCGGCGCCTCAGAACCGGCACCAACGCCGAGGATGCCGCCACAGTTTTCCTTCGCGAGTCGCTTCTCGTCCCAGATGGTTACCCGCACGCCCTTGGCGGCGGTGTCCTTGATCGCCTCGGCGAATGCTGGCGGCCGCAAGTCCGCCGGGGGAGTGTTGACCCAGTCGCGGGCCAGGCAGGTGGCTTCGGCAACGACGACTGCGTCGGCGACGGCCGTTTTGGCGGCAGCTTTTCGAGCGTCGGCGCTCAAGATGGTGATCGTGCTGACCGTCGTTGCTGACTTTTGCGACTCGGCCGACTTGTAAGTCAAATACGAGTACGTCGTCAGCACGGCCGCTTCGGCGATCGCGGCCAAATCAGGGTTCGGCAGCCCGGAAGGATCGATGCCGACTTTGGTCGATTTGGCTAACGCGCGTAGCCCCTGGGCAACGGCCCGGCGTTGCTGCTCGGCGGTGGGTTCAGCGGCGGTAACCACCCACGCGGTGACTTGTTTTTCGCCGCTGGGTAGGACGGCACTTTGACCCGGTTCGCCAGTTACCCCAAGAGTCGCCCACGGGACACCCGCAGGCAGTTCGCCGCCTTTGGCGATTAGGGCGACGACACCGTCGACGGCGGGCAAGGACGAACGCAACTGGACCGTAGGCATGACGCCACTGTAGTCAGCGGTAGTTTGGCTTGCATGGGCCTGCTTGAGTCACCACTACACAGTCGTCATGAGGCGCTTGGCGCGAAGTTCTCCGAATTCGGTGGCTGGTCGATGCCACTTGAGTACGCCGACGGCGGAGTTTTGGCCGAGCACAAAGCGGTTCGAGAGGCCGTCGGACTTTTCGACGTCAGCCATCTGGGCAAAGCGCTCGTGAGCGGCACCGGCGCGGCCGAGTTCGTCAACGAATGCTTCACCAACGATCTTGGCCGGATTGCACCCGGCAAAGCCCAGTACACGCTGTGCTGCCAGCCCGACGGCGGCACGGTCGATGACCTGATCGCCTACCTGCGCGGCGACGATGAAGTTTTTTTGATCCCGAACGCGGCAAATACTGCCGAAGTCGTGCGCCTTTTGCGCGCGGCCGCACCTGCGGGAATCGAAATCGAAGACCAGCACCGCGACTACGCCGTGCTTGCGGTTCAAGGCCCGCTAAGTGACGAAGTGCTGACCGAAGTTGGGCTGCCGATCGATCACGAGTACATGTCATTTGCGGCCGGTGAGGTCGACGGAATCGAACTGACCGTCTGCCGCACCGGTTACACCGGCGAACGCGGCTACGAACTGGTCGTGAAGGCTGCTGATGCGCCCGTCGTCTGGGATGCGGTGATGGCTGCGGGGCAAGCGTTCGGCATTCGCGCGTGTGGACTGGGCGCTCGCGACACGCTGCGCACCGAGATGGGTTATCCGCTGCACGGACACGAGTTGTCTGTAGATATTTCCCCAGTTATGGCCAGGACCGGTTGGGCGGTCGGCTGGAGCAAGCCGAAGTTCTGGGGCAAGGAAGCGCTAGAACAGCAGCGGGCCGAAAAGACCGTCCGAACTCTTCGCGGCCTGCTCGCTAATGGTCGTGGAATCCCGCGCGCTCAGATGACGGTTCTTGACGAAAGCGGCAGCGAGATTGGCGAAATTACTTCTGGCACATTCTCGCCGACCCTTCGCCAAGGGATCGGCCTAGCGTTGCTTGATCCGCAAATTTCGGACGGGGCGACGGTCGCGGTAGACGTTCGTGGGCGAGTCCAAGAGTTCACCGTGACCAAGCCGCCATTTGTTGAACCGTCGACCAAGGAGTCCTGAAGTGGCATTTTTCTGGCAGTACGAAAACGAGTCCGGCGAATCGATCGGCCAGTCGGAGAACTTTGAGGACCGAGTCGAGGCCGAGGGCTGGATCGGCACGGCTTTTGACGAACTGCTCGAAAGTGGCATCGAACGGGTGAACCTGTTCGAGGACAGCGACCTGGTCTACGGGCCGATGTCGTTGCGGGCCGAATAGTTTTACTCCCGGGCGGGACGGCTCAGTATTTGTCCTTGAGTGGCTGACCGACTGCGATCGCTGGTTTCGGCAATCGCAGTCGTCGCATTTGGGTGCTGCGCAACACGGTGTAAAGGATCGCGCCGCGACTTTCGGCCTTGGTGAATCGTTTCTTCAGCTCTCGATTGAGGATGAACACGAGAGCCAGTTCGTCGATCACCGTGGCGAGGATCGTCACGGTCCACAGGCTGAACACGATCGCTGAGGCACTCTTGAAGAAACTCAGCAGCAAGATCGCTACCAAAATCGGCAGCATGAACTCGGCGACCGTGCGCCGGCGGTCAACGACATCGCGGGCCAAGGCACGGCTGGCGCCGCGGTCGCGGGCAGGCAAATCGGCATTCGAACCGGCGCCCATTAGCGCCTCGCGCTGCTTGTCTCGGCTGGCAGTGCGCCGCTTACGTTCGCGTTCGGCCTGCTCCTTGCGAGTAACCGGACGCTTCATCTGCTTCTTGCGTTCGGCCTCGGCTTCCTTGCGGGATCGCGTCGGGCCGCCCTTGCCTGCCAAGTTTTCATTTTCAGCGTCAGTCACGACAGTGAGACTACAAGGCTTGGCCAGATCGCTAGGGTTGGGCCATCGCGACAAGAGCCTGACAAGGAAGCGAAAATGTCTCATACGAAGTACCGCAGCGACCCTGGGTTGAAGCGCCGGATGGGCGGCGTCAGTTTGGGACTGACGCTGCTTTACGTTGCCTTCGGCGCGCTGCTGATTTCGCTGGTCGGCAGCATCTGGATCGCGTTGGCGATCACCTTGTCGATGGCGTGGGGGCAGTGGTTCTTCTCTGACACGTTGGCGCTCAAATCGATGCGTGCGCAAGTCGTAACGCCCGAGCAAGCCCCGGAACTGCACGCGATGATCGATCGGCTAGTCGCGCTGGCCGAAATGCCAAAACCGAAGGTCGCGGTAGCCCAAACCAATATCCCGAACGCATTCGCCACCGGGCGTTCGCCCAGCCATTCGGCCGTGTGCGTAACCACCGGAATCATGCAACGGCTCGACGCCGACGAACTCGAAGCGGTCTTGGCGCACGAGTTGGCCCACGTGGCAAACCGCGACGTATCGGTGATGACGGTGGCCTCCTCGGTCGGTTTGCTCGCTGGCTTCTTGACCCGGTGGGGGATGTTCTTTGGCAGCGGGCGCCGAAACAACAACGGTCCCAGCATCCTCGTAGTGATCTTGGTGAGTGTTGCGGTCACCTTCGTTAGTTCGCTGTTGACTAGGGCGCTGTCGCGCTATCGCGAGCTAAGCGCCGATCGAACCGGCGCGTATTTGATCGGTCGACCAGAGAAGCTCGCC
>JAKPAQ010000309.1 GCA_029779385.1 Actinomycetes bacterium
CGGCAAGTTGGGTGGGGCGGGGACCACTACGGCTGGTGGCGCAGGCGGTGCGGGTGGAACTGGTGGAACGGCCGGCAGTGCGGGCCAATCTGGTTCATCGATGACTGGTGGCGCGGGCGGAAACGGGAACAACGGCACGAGTGCAACTGCCGGAGGCGGTGCCGGCGCAGGCTACTTCGGTGGTGGTGGCGGCGGCGGCAACGGGAGCGGCTGCTCGAGCGCAACTGGCGGCAGTGGCTCGTCCTACGTCAACAGCAGCTTCGTCTCGGGTAGTGCGATCACGACTGCAGCGACGCGCGCCGCTGGATCGGTAACCATCGCTGTGACGTACCCACCCGAGGCGCCAACGGGTGCGTTGGCTTCACCGCTCAACGAATCAGCATCGGTGAACTGGACGGCTCCGACGAGTAATGGCGGCGCCGCGATCAGTGGCTACCGGATCGATCGTGCGACGGGACCGACTTTCGTTGACTGGTCGACCATCAACGCGAATACCGGAACCTCCGCGACGAGTTACACCAGCACAGGGTTGACCAACGAAGCGAGCTACAAGTACCGCATCTATGCGCTTAACAGCAATGGGACGTCGACCTCATACGCGGAGACGAATGCTGCGACTCCAAGCGCCAACCTCTTCATCTCGACATGGGAGACCACAAACACCATCACTCTTCCGCTGGCTGACGGTACGTTCGGAGGCGTCGCCAACGTCTACGACTTCACCGTGTACTGGGGTGACGGCACCTCCACTGAAGTGGACAGTGCGAGTGAGGGTACGCACACCTATAGCAGTCCCGGCACCTACACGGTGTCGATCGACGGAACCATCAAGGGCTTCCGATTTGCCAACGGCGGCGACAAGGCGAAGATCCGCAACGTCAGTCAATGGGGCTCGCTCAACTTCGGCAACGGCGGGGGCTACTTCTCCGGTGCATCCAGCCTGACCGCGACGGCCACTGACGCACCAGACCTCGCGGGCACGACGGACCTCAGCTCTGCCTTCGACGGTGCCTCATCATTCAACAGCAACATCAGCAACTGGGACACCAGTGCAGTAACCAGCATGGGTGGCATGTTCGCCTTCGCCACCAGTTTCAACCAGCCGCTGACCTCGACTCCCGAT
>JAKPAQ010000315.1 GCA_029779385.1 Actinomycetes bacterium
CATCTTTACGCGCACCCGCAGACGTCAACGCGAGACACATCGCCTGGGCCGCTCGGACGATCGCCTGACCGTGAGCAGCAAACCGAACCAACTCTTCAGCAGTAAGTGAATCCAGATCCGCAGCCCGCACCGCGTCAAGCGACTCGGGGGCGCCACTCAGCCACGATTCGGCGAGCCGCGGATCTGTGTTCATAACCCAAACTTAGTCGAACAAGTGTTCGAAGTCAAGGGTGTTTCTTCCAACCTCGCATAAAAGTTTCGCCACCAACACAAGGCGTGTTGGTGGCGAAACGTCAACCTAGGTGAGTGTCGAAACTCAGCGTCAGGCTTGCAGTACGGCTTCGGCGTTGATCGTGATGGTGATCTTGTCGCCGATCATTACTTTGTCGCCTTCGAGCGGGATGTTGAAGTCGATGCCCCAGTCCTTGCGGCTGATCTGGCCGGTGGCTTCGACGCCGACGCGGGTGCCGCCCCACGGGTCCTTGCCCTCGCCCAGGAACTCAACATTCAGCTCAAACGGCTTGGTGATGTCTTTGATCGTCAGATCGCCGGTGACGACGAAGTCGGAGTCCGACTTCTGCACGACGCCGGTGGACGCAAAGGTCATCGTCGGGTTCGTCTCGACGTTGAAGAAGTCGCCCGAGCGCAGGTGATTGTCGCGGTCGGCGGTGCCGGTGTTGATCGAGGCGAGTTCGACCGAGACGTTCACCGTCGAGGCGGTGATGTCGTCGGCGGTGACCAAGGTGCCTTCGAAGGTCTCGAACTTGCCGCGAACCTTGCTCATGATGTGACGAACGGTGAAGCCAACCTCAGTGTGGGTCGGGTCAAGCTGCCAGGTGCCGGTGGTGATGTCGCTCATTGCTTCTCCTTGGGAGTGAAGTCGGTGCGCTTTGTTGCGCTGTTATCAACCTAACAGATAGTTGAACTTTCAATCAAGTCGTTGAAGTTGTAAACTACCTCACATGAGCAATTCTGTGACTTCTGCCGAGCAAACCCGCTGGCTGGACGAGCGCCAGCAAGAACACTGGCGGGCGTTCCTTGGCGGGATCACGGTGCTGATGGATCAACTCGACCGCGACTTGCGCGCCGAGCACGGCATCTCAATCACCGAGTATGAAATCCTGGTCCGGCTTTCGGAGTCGCCTGACCGGTCGATCCGAATGGCCGACTTAGCAGCCTCACTTTCGCACTCGCGCAGTCGAATCACCCACACCATCGGCCGACTAGAACGCGATGGCCTGGTATCGCGAATTCAGTGCGATACCGACGGCCGCGGAGTTACCGCCGTACTCACCGACAAAGGTTTTGACCTGTTGAGCACCGCGGCGCACACCCACGTGACCGGTGTGCGCAAGTACCTCGTCGACCTGGCCTCACCAGAAGACTTCGCCGCCGTCGGCCGAGTCATGACCAAAGTCCAGAACGCCCTAGGCGGCCGAACCTTCTAGGCCCCAGCGCCAAGAAACCCAGCGCCAAGAGCCTCCGCGCCACAACCCTCAGTCGCGAGTCAGGCGGCGGTGAGTGACGCGATGCGGACGCGCCGCTTCAGCACCAAGGCGCTCGATCTTGTTGGCCTCGTACGACGCGAAGTTCCCCTCGAACCAGAACCAGTTGCCCGGCT
>JAKPAQ010000336.1 GCA_029779385.1 Actinomycetes bacterium
GCGGACTAAATCGCCGCATTCGGTGGATTTGGCGACTCAAGACGCCAATCTCACCGAATGTTGCCGAATTCGCAGAATGGACCACCTGATGACCCTCTCCACACGCTCCACTCGCTGCATCGCAGTCGCGGCGGCCGTCTCGCTGGCCTGTCCGGCGCTGCTCGCGTCGACTTGGGCGAACCCGGCGGCGGCCACGCCGAGTCTGCGCTACCAAGCCGCACCGCCGACGATCTCCAAGATCGCGATCTCTTCGCCGACTGAGGTTAAGGCCACGATCACCGCGTCGGTGGCGGGTGCATCACTCCAAATCCGCACGATGCCGACCGATGGTGACTGGAGTTCGTGGACTTCGTATCCGACCGCAGGAGTGATCACTTTGCCCATCGACGTGTCGGCTGGGGGATGGATCGAGGCAGCCGCGGAAGGGTCGGACTTCTACACGTACGCGACCAAGACTTACGTTCGCGTGGACAACAACCCGGCCACCCGCGGCGATGCCAAGGCCGCCTGCCGTCTGGCACCGGTGACGGCAGTCGGATATGCAAACCCGTCGAAACCAACGGTCACACTGAAGCGCGCTCCCAAGTGCCTGAAGTGGCGTTCTTCAACAGATGATGGCAAGACGTACTCCAAGTGGAAGTCCGTCTCGAAGAGGACGCTGACATCGAAGAAGCTGACGGCACTATCGATGGTCCGATTGCAGGTCAAGGCGGGTAGTAAGAGGCTGACTGTTTACGTCTACGAGCCGGAGACCGTACCGCTGGCGTAGGACCTCGACGGTCCGCCGAAAGCTGTCGCTGCGAAGGTGAACCCAGCGGGTTAAACCGCCGTGCCTCTGCCAATCTTGGTTCTGTGAACGCCACATCTCCCCGCCCGCATCCGCTGGTCATTGCGCACCGCGGGTCAAGCGACATGTTGGCTGAACACACACTTGCTGCGTATCGCAAGGCGATCACGGAGGGTGCGGATGCACTCGAATGTGACACTCGCCTAACTGCTGATGGCGTCCTCGTCTGCGTCCATGACCGAAGGATTGATCGCACCTCGGATGGTCGTGGTCCGGTGTCGGCGAAGACCTACGCCGAACTGGCCGAGCGGGACTTCAGCTCTTGGAAAGAAAGCGGCGATCTCGACGAGGACCAGGAGTTGCGCTCCGGCGGGCTGCTCACGCTCGAAGCGCTGATCCAGCTCGTGCTCGAAGCGCCGCGACCGATTGACCTGTCGATCGAGACCAAACACCCCGTTCGCTACGGCGGTTTGGTGGAGGACAAGGTCGTCGACATGTTGCGCCGCTACGACCTGGTGAATACGAAGCCCGATGGCCCACGGGTTCGGCTGATGTCATTCTCCGAAATCGCTCTGCGCCGCATGCGTGAACAAGCGCCGAGCATCCAGACGGTTCTGCTGATGGACCGCGTGCCGGTGCGCGCGCGCAGTGGTTGGCTGCCAAGTGGTGCGCGCATCGCTGGGCCGGGGGTTCACATCATTCGCGCGCATCCGAACTATGTTGCCCGGGTCCATTCCGCCGGCGCAGCGGTTCACGTGTGGGTCGTTGACGATCCGTCGGACATCGATCTGTGCATCAAGCTGGGCGTGGACGGGATCATCACGAACCGTCCCGCGTCGGTACTCCGACGGCTAGGTCGCGAGACGATTTCCTAGCCGCACCTTGGCTTTTCTCCGGCTGGCGGGCGCGGGTTTCAGGCGCGTGGCGGGCGCGGGAAAGTTTCTGCAATTGTGCTTGTGGGTAAACGGGCTTCTGGGTTTTCGATGGTGTTTGGTGCGGTACTATTCGTACACACGTTCGAATCATTGGAACGGCTGAACCAGCCGATCCTTCCGCTTCGCTAGGAGGTGCCAGGCATGACAGTCCAGCCAGAGATCGCTACCTCGGTGTCGCCGTCGTTGTCGTTGTCGGAGGCGCCGTCGCTGGCGGAGGTGGATGCCGTGGTCGATGGGCTGCTGGCGGAGGTGGGTGGGTTGTCGGGGGTTCAGGCCTCGCAACGGCTCGCGCAGGTTTCGCGGTCGGCGGCGAAACTGTCGGCGTATCGGGTCGCACTCGTTGCGAAGGTTCAGTCCAGTCAGGTGTGGCGGGAGAAGGATCCGAACGCGACCCCGGTGTCGTTCCTGCGTGAAGAACTCGTCGTTGACCATCGGGAGGCGAAAGCCGATCTGCGGGCAGCGGGATCGTTCGAACGCTTCCCCGAACTGGCGCAGGCCTGCCGCGATGGGCGAGTGGCCCGCGACAAAATGGATCTGATCCTGCGGGTCGGGCTCCGCAACCGCCAACGTGAACGGGCACTTCCACGGTTCATGAACATCTTCATCGACCTTGCCG
>JAKPAQ010000257.1 GCA_029779385.1 Actinomycetes bacterium
ACTAGTGCACCTGCGGCCGAATCGTTGAAGATCAGGAAACCTTCGTCATCCAACCATGCTTGTCATCGGCGCGACCGTACTGGATGTCGACGAGCGTCTCGCGGATTCGCGAGGTCACCGGCCCGGGTTCGTCGGCACCGCCGACCTCTCCGCCGGCCCACTTGAGTTTGCCAACCGGGGTGACGACCGCGGCTGTGCCGCAAGCGAACACCTCGCTGATCGAACCGTCAGCCACGCCCTCACGCCATTGGTCGATTGACACCTTGCGTTCGACGACGTCATGGCCAAGGTCTCGCGCAATTGTCAGAATCGAGTCTCGAGTGATCCCCTCAAGGATCGAACCACTCAACTCGGGAGTAACGATCGAGCCGTCTGCCAAGACGAAGTACAGGTTCATCCCGCCCAGTTCCTCAACCCATTTGTGCTCCACCGAGTCCAAGAAGGCCACTTGGGCGCAACCGTTGTCGAACGCCTCCTGCTGCGGCAACAAACTGGCGGCATAGTTTCCACCGCACTTGGCCGCACCCGTTCCGCCCGAGGCCGCCCGCGAGAACGATTCGGAAAGCCAGATGTCGACCGGTTTCACGCCACCGGCGAAGTAAGCTCCCGCCGGGGAGGCGATCACCGAATAGGTGACGTGGTGGCTTGGCCGGACCCCGAGGAAAACCTCGGAGGCGAACATGAACGGTCGAAGGTAAAGGCTGCGCTCTTCGCCAGTCGGCACCCAAGCTCGGTCCGCCTCGATCAGCGACCGAACCGATCCCATAAACCAATCTGTGGGTAGTTCAGGCAACGCCAGGCGGCGTGCGGAGCGCTGCAGCCGAGCCGCATTCTGTTCTGGCCTAAACGACCAAACCGAACCGTCGGCGTGCGCGTATGCCTTCAGGCCTTCAAAAATCTCCTGGGCGTAGTGCAATACCGCCGTGGCCGGGTCGAGCAGCAGCGGCCCGTACGGCACGACGCGAGCATCGTGCCAGTTCGCTTCGGGCGTCCACTCAGCCAAGAACATGTGGTCGGTGAAGTAGTTACCGAATCCAGGGTTGGCCAAGATCTCGTCGCGCTCGGTCGAACTTTTTGCCTGCTGGTTCAGTTCGATCCGAGGCGAGAACGCGGGAGTTGTCATGTCGGACACGTTAGTCCTTTCGAAGAGTTGGTCTAATAGAGGTCAGTTGACCGCTACCTGACCGGCCACCCGACTTGCGATGGCCTCCCCCACCTCCTGCGTGGTTCGAACTGCACCTGCACGAGCGGCGATGTCGGCCTCGACAGCCTCGCTGATCCGAGCGGCCTCGGCCGGATGCCCGAGGTGCTCAAGCAGCAGACCGGCCGAAAGGATCGCCGCAGTTGGATCGGCTTTAGCTTGGCCGGCGATGTCTGGGGCAGAACCGTGAACAGGCTCGAACATGCTCGGGCTCGTGCGGTCCGGGTTAACGTTGCCGCTAGCGGCCAAGCCGATACCACCGGTGACTGCGGCAGCCAAGTCGGTGATGATGTCGCCGAACAAGTTGTCGGTGACGATCACATCGAATCGGGCCGGATCGGTCGCCAAGAAGATGGTGGCTGCGTCGACGTGTAGGTAGTCCACGGTGATTTCGGGGAACTCGACAGCAACCGCGTTGACCGTGCGCGTCCACAGGTGTCCGGCATGCACCAACACGTTGTTCTTGTGCACCAACGTCAACTTCTTACGCGGGCGCGCCTGAGCACGGGCGAAGGCGTCACGGACGACCCGCTCGACGCCAAAGGCGGTGTTCAGGCTGACTTCGGTAGCAACTTCGTGCGGCGTGCCGACGCGGATTGCGCCGCCATTGCCGACGTAAGGACCTTCGGTTCCTTCGCGAACGACCACGAAGTCGATTTCGCCAGGATTGGCCAGCGGAGTGGGCACCCCCGGGAAGAGTTTGGAAGGACGCAGGTTCACGTAGTGATCCAGTTCGAAGCGCAGCCGCAGCAGCAGTCCGCGCTCAAGCACACCGGAGGGAACCGACGGATCGCCGATCGCGCCGAGCAAGATCGCGTCGTGGCCGCGGATCTCGCCAAGCACCGAATCGGGCAGCGTCTCGCCGGTGGCGTGCCAACGCTTCGCACCAAGGTCGTAGTCGGTCCGAGAAAAGGAAATATCCGAATCCGCGGCAACGACATCAAGGACCTTGAGTGCCTCAGCGGTGACCTCTGGGCCAATGCCGTCTCCGGCAACGATTGCAAGCGAGTAAGAGCTGGTCATAGCCATAATCTTACGCCTTATGTCTCAAATGCTGAAACCGAAATCTTAGCATTTGGTCAGTTGTCCTCGGGCTCGAAATCGAACTCTTCGTCGCCGTCGCGCAGGTGTGCCGGACCCCATTCGGTGGTCACAGTTGGTTCAAACATTTCGTACTCCTCTGAAGTGGTTCTGTTGGTCTGCAGGAGCCGGCGAGGCTGACGAACTGCCATGCCCAGTCAAAAGAGACCAGGGAACCACGACGGGTGAGCCGTGAGGGATTTCAGAGGAGCGAACCAGGTTTTGGTTCAGGTGCATCTGCGGCAGAGCGTCAGGCCAACGCCAAAACTCCGCGGCAGGAAATGGCCTAAGAAGACCTGCCGCGGCAAGCTACTACTACGAGTTGCTTCCGCATGACCATGACGATACACCACAAGTGGAACAAAAAACTGCCCGAACTCGATGAGAACTACGTCTCACGAACCGGTCAACTGTCTCGACCCCGACCTAGCGTGGAACACTTAACAAATGAGCTCACCGACCGAAGTCCCCGATCTGGTTGCCCAGACCCTGGACCTTTCCCGACGCCGTGGGTTCATCACCTCGACCCGAAACGAAACGGGCAGACTGCTGGCTTCGTTGGCAGCTTCGCGTACTGGCACCCTCGCCGAGTTGGGCACCGGCTGCGGTGTTGGATCTGCTTGGCTTTCCAGCGGCGCCCCCAAGGGTTCACAAATTGTTACCGCCGAGCTCGACCCTGGCTTGGCCAAAGACGTTCAAGAAATTTTTGCTGATGCCCAGAACGTTGAAGTGACCTGCGGCGACTGGGCAGTTTTGGAAAAATACGCGCCGTTTGCCATGCTCTTTGTTGACGTACGCGAGGTCATGGCGAGCATCGACGTCCTTGCCGACTTGTTGGAGCCCGGCGGAATCGCCGTATTGGACGACTTCGTCCCCTCGCAGTTCTGGCCGCCAATCGTCGACGGGCAAGTCGACACGGTTCGCGAGCAGTGGCTAACCGACGAGCGCTTCGCCGCCGTCGAGATGCTGATTGATCCGGACGCGAGCGTAATCATTGCCACTCGCCGATAGTTTATCGGTCCAAGCCCGTAGTCAGATTGGTCTATATGGTCGAAGAAACGGGGCAACGTGGCCCCGGGACGAAAGGCAAAGAAATGTCTGACCTAGAAGCCACTGAGAACTCAACTGGCGGGGTACGCGTAATCGGACTCTTGTCCATAGTCATCGGCGCAATCATGATCTTCGCCGGCGCCGTCACTTGGTTTGTCATCACTGACCAGTTGGCGGCCCAGCACATCACCGTTTCCGAAGATGCCGCAAACTTCGGCGGCAAGGAAGTGAAGGGCCCCTTCACCGCCTACGCCCAAGCCCAAATCATCGATAAGCATGCGCTCGAAGCAACCGGTGGCAAGACCTATGCCCAGCTCGACCAGGATGATCCGCTTCGCCCCGTAGCCATGAACGCCTCGTTCCTGCGGGCATCGCTATTCACCTCCGTCGTCGCGTACGGCGTGGCATTCTTCGCTGCGGGCGTCGGCCTGATGTTCATCCTGTTGGGTTGGTCGCTTCGCCGCTTGGCGCCCTGACAGCAGTTGGGCGAGGTTACTTTCACCAAAAGCGCAACCAAAAAATGACGGTGGCTCGAACCGATTGGTTCGAGCCACCGTCACTTTTAGTTTGACCGGCAAATGCCTCAGGTCAGCGGGCCGCGCTGCCCTCGGTGTAGTCGTCGTCGGCCTGCTTCCACGAGAAGTGCGAACGCAACGCCTTGCCGGTGGCCTCGATTGGGTGACCGGCTTCCTTCTCACGCAGCGACAAGAACTCGGCACCGCCGTTGTCCTGGTCGCCGATGAAACGCTCAGCGAAGGCACCGGACTGGATGTCGGCCAAGACCTCACCCATCCGCGCCTTGACACTCGCGTCGATGACGCGCGGGCCCGAAACGTAGTCGCCGTATTCGGCCGTGTCAGAAACGCTCCAGCGCTGCTTGGCGATGCCGCCCTCCCACATGAGGTCAACGATCAACTTGAGTTCGTGCAGCACCTCGAAGTACGCGATCTCGGGCTGGTAGCCAGCCTCGGTGAGCGTCTCGAAACCAGCCTGGACCAAGTGGGACACGCCGCCGCACAGCACGGCCTGCTCACCGAACAGGTCGGTTTCGGTCTCTTCGGTGAAGGTCGTCTTGATGACGCCGGCGCGAGTGCCGCCGATCCCCTTGGCGTAGGACAGGGCCAGATCCCAAGCCTTGCCCGAGGCGTCCTGCTCAACCGCGATGATGTCAGGGATGCCGCGGCCAGCGACAAACTCACGACGAACGGTGTGACCTGGTGCCTTAGGGGCAACCAAGATCACGTCGACGCCCTCAGGCGCGGTGATGTAACCAAAGCGCACGTTGAAACCGTGGCCGAACACCAAGGTGTCGCCAGCGGCGAGGTTCGGTGCGATCGATTCAGCGTAAACGTGACGCTGAACCTGGTCGGGGGTAAGAATGACGATGACATCGGCCTCTTCGACCGCCTCGGCGACCGGCAAGACCCGCAGGCCTTCAGCCTCAGCCTTCGCCTTGGACTTGCTGCCCTCGGCCAAGCCGACGCGAACGTCGACACCGGAGTCACGCAGGTTGAGCGCATGGGCGTGACCCTGGCTACCGTAGCCGATAACGGCCACGTTCTTGCCCTGGATCAAAGCCAGATCAGCATCGTCGTCGTAGAACAATTCAGCCACGATTCTCGGTTCTCCTTGATAGTTGTGAGGCAGCGGACGCGAGCGCGTACGCAAAGTTTTCAGCCGTTTACGGCACCGGGCACGGCGCGCAGGGCCCGGTCGGTGATCGAGCGCGAACCGCGCCCGATTGCCACTCGACCAGATTGAGCAATTTCACGGATGCCGAACGGTTCCAGCACGTTCAACATGGCGTTCAGCTTTGCCGCGGCACCCGTGGCTTCGATCGTGACCGAATCATTAGCCACGTCGACGACCTTGGCCCGGAAAAGCTGCACCGTTTCAAGCACCTGACCGCGGGTAGCGAGGTCAGCCTTGACCTTGATCAACATCAGTTCACGCTCAACCGCATTGCTTGAGTCAAGCTCGACGATCTTGAGCACGTTGACCAGTTTGTTCAACTGCTTGGTCACCTGCTCCAGTGGCAGTTCCTCAACGTTGACCACGATCGTCATCCGGGAGACCTCGGGGATCTCGGTGGGACCGACCGCGAGTGAATCGATGTTGAAGCCGCGACGCATGAACAGGCTCGAAACTCGAGCCAAGACGCCTGGCGTGTTCTCCACGAGCACGCTCAATGTGTGTTGGGGCATCAGAGGTCTTCTTCTTCCCAGTTCGGCGCCAAATCGCGCGCGATTTTGATGTCATCGTTGCTCGTGCCAGCGGCCACCATCGGCCAAACCATGGCGTCACGCTCGACCACGAAGTCGATTACGACCGGGGCGTCATTGATGCTCATGGCTTTGGCGATCACTTCGTCGAGTTCGTCTTCGCTTTCACAGCGCAGGCCCACACAGCCATAGGCTTCGGCAAGTTTCACGAAGTCCGGAATCCGCAGCGCACCAATGGACTCAGGTCCAGTGTGCAGGTCGGTATTTGAGTAGCGGCCTTCGTAGAAGAGCGTCTGCCACTGACGGACCATGCCAAGTGAAGAGTTGTTGATAACCGCAACCTTGATCGGGATTCCCTCGATCGCACAGGTGGCCAACTCTTGGTTGGTCATCTGGAAGCAGCCGTCACCGTCGATCGCCCAGACAACGCGCTCTGGTGCGCCTACTTTGGCGCCCATGGCCGCCGGAACGCTGTAACCCATCGTGCCGGCACCGCCGGAGTTGAGCCATTGGCGGGGACGTTCGAAGTCGATAAAGTGCGCCGACCACATTTGGTGCTGACCCACGCCGGAGGCGTAGACCGCTTCGGGGCCGGCGACCTTACTGATCCGCTCAATCACGGTTTGCGGAGCTAGGCCAGTGCTGGGCTTGTCGTAACCGACTGGGAATTTGGCCTTCAGCCCAAGCACAAACTCGCGCCATTGGGCATATTCGCCAACCAACTGGTCTTCGTCCGCCTGCTTCTTCAACGCCCGGACGAGATCGCCGATCACTTCGCGCGCGTCACCAACGATCGGCACGTCCGCTTCGCGGTTCTTGCCGATCTCAGCGGGGTCAATGTCGGCGTGGATGACCTTTGCGTCGGGAGCAAATGAGGCCAGATCGCCGGTCACCCGGTCATCAAATCGGGCACCGAGGGTGATCAGCAGGTCTGCCTTCTGCAGACCAGCCACCGCAGCGACTGTGCCGTGCATGCCAGGCATGCCCAAGTGGAGTTCGTGGGCGTCTGGGAAGGCACCCCGAGCCATCAACGTGGTGACCACAGGAATCTGAGTCTGCTCGGCCAGCTCCAGCAGCTCGGCGGACGCATCAGCCTTGATCACGCCACCGCCGATGTAGAGCACCGGCCGTTCGGCCTCGGCAATCAACCGGGCAGCTTCACGGACCTGCTTGTTGTGCGGTCGCGTGGTCGGCCGATAGCCGGGCAATGCCAACTCGTTTGGCCACTGGAAAATCGTGTCGGCCTGAAGCGCGTCCTTGGCGATATCGACCAGCACGGGGCCGGGACGCCCCGTCGAAGCGATATGAAAGGCCTCAGCGATCACGGTCGGGATTTCGGCCGGATCGGTGACCAGGAAGCTGTGTTTGGTGATCGGCATGGTGATGCCGCGGATGTCGGCTTCTTGGAAGGCATCTGAACCGATAACGCTGCTGGCCACCTGTCCGGTCACGGCCACGATCGGCACCGAGTCTAAGTAGGCGTCGGCGATTGCGGTCACAAGGTTGGTTGCGCCCGGGCCGGAGGTGGCCATGCAGACTCCGACCTTGCCGGTGACCATTGCGTAGCCCTGCGCGGCATGGCCAGCGCCCTGTTCGTGGCGAACCAAAATATGGCGGATAGAAGAGTCGAAAAGCGGATCGTAGGCGGGCAAAATCGCGCCGCCGGGGATGCCGAAGATAACCTCTACGTCGGCCTGTTCCAGTGCACGAACGAGGCTTTGCGCCCCAGTGATCGTCTCCGGTGCCGTCTCGGTCATTTCCGTACCCATCTCATCGTTGGTCGTCCGCGTCGATGCCGTGGACGGCGCTGCTCTTTCCATCTTATTGCCTCAGGTTCGTAGTCGATTCATCGCATGAAAAAACCCTCGGCCGTTAGGCGACGAGGGCAAGACGCGCGGCACGTGGCCGCGCGTCAAATAACTACGAGAAGCAAGTTCTGCATGAGGCCAATATTGCGCCCCAAATCGGCTTTGGTCAAGTTGTGAGAC
>JAKPAQ010000344.1 GCA_029779385.1 Actinomycetes bacterium
CGATGCCCTTGACGATGTCGGCGATCCGTTCGGGAACGACCTTTCCGGTCGCGATGTAGTCAGTCATGAAGAGCGGTTCGGCGCCGCACACCACGAGATCGTCAACGAGCATGCCTACCAGGTCGAAGCCGATCGTGTCGTGTACGTCCATCCGCTGAGCTATCTGGACTTTGGTGCCCACGCCGTCGGCCGAAGTGGCCAACAGCGGACGGTTGTAGTTCTTCAACGCCGAAGCATCGAACAGTCCGGCGAAGCCGCCAATCCCGCCAACGACTTCAGGACGAGTTGCCTTGGCAACCCACTTTTTCATGAGTTCGACCGCGCGGTCGCCCTCCTCGATCGAAACTCCGGCGGAGGCGTACGAGGTCACTGGATCACCTTTAGCGGTTCGATGTTGGTCTCTGGAATTTCCAGAAGATGCTTGCCGATCAAGTCGTCTTCGGGGAGCGGCACGGGGTAAATGCCGTCGAAACAGGCCCGGCACAGGTTGTCTTTGGGCACATTCGTGGCAGCGACGAGGTCGTCGAGTTCGACGTAAGACAGGCTGTCGGCGCCAATGGACCGACGAATCTCATCGACGCTGGTGCCGTTGGCGATTAGTTCGGCCCGCGAAGCGAAATCGATGCCGTAGAAACAAGGCCACTTCACCGGTGGGCTGGAGATACGCACATGCACTTCGGCCGCACCAAACTCCCGCAGCATCCGCACGAGGGCGCGCTGAGTGTTGCCGCGAACGATCGAGTCGTCGACCACCACGAGGCGCTTGCCGGCGATGACGTCGCGCAGCGGATTCAACTTAAGGCGAATGCCCAACTGACGAATGGTCTGCGAAGGCTGAATGAAGGTTCGGCCCACATAGGAGTTCTTCACCAAGCCGTGGCCGAACGGGATGCCGCTTTCCTCGGCGTAGCCGATCGCCGCGGGCGTGCCCGACTCCGGCACCGGAATGACGAGGTCGGCTTCAACTGGCGCGGTCTTGGCCAAGAGCCGGCCGATCCGTTCTCGAACGCTGAATACTCGCTGGTCGTTGATGGTGGTGTCAGGGCGAGCCAAATAGACGTACTCGAAGATGCAGCCCTTTGGCGCGGGTTCGGCGAAGTGGCTGCTGCGCAGACCGTTCTCGTCGACGGCGACGAACTCGCCCGGTTCAATCTCGCGGATGTAGGACGCGCCGACGATGTCCAGGGCTGCCGTTTCGCTGGCGATCACCCAACCGCGCTCTAGCCGGCCGAGCACCAGCGGCCGAATCCCCTGCGGGTCCCGAGCGGCGTACAACGTCGATTCGTCCATGAAAACGAGGCTGAAGGCACCCTTGAGTTTGGGCAGGACCTCCATTGCGGCGTCCTCGACCGTCCGGTCCGGGTAGGAAGCCAGCAGCGACGCCATCACGGCCGTGTCGGAAGTGGCGGACTCGCCCTTGGCAGCCTTCGGGTCACCCGCCAGGCGTTCGGCCAACAGTTCGGCCAACTCGTGCGTGTTGGTCAGGTTGCCGTTGTGTCCTAGTGCCACCGACCCTTGAGCGGTCGGGCGGAACGTCGGCTGCGCGTTCTGCCAGACGCTCGCACCGGTGGTCGAATAGCGCGCGTGGCCGATTGCAATTTCGCCGACGAGCGACTCGAGCGTCGACTCGTCAAATACCTGCGACACCAGGCCCATGTCTTTGTAGACGAGGATCTGCCGACCGTTGCTCACCGCAATTCCGGCTGACTCTTGTCCTCGGTGTTGCAGCGCGTAAAGACCGAAATAGGTCAGTTTCGCTACTTCTTCACCAGGAGCCCACACGCCGAAGACTCCGCAAGCATCTTGCGGGCCAACGTCATGGGGATCGATGTCGTGGGTAAGGCGACCATCTCCGCGGGGCACTACACCAGTGTAGATGGTCAAGCCACGGTAGTTTGCCCGCATGGGAACTGCGCTGCTTTTTGGACTAGGTTCGGCCGTTCCGCTTGTCCTTGGGGCTTGGATCGGCATGCGCTTTGCGCTGCCGAAAGCGGCCTTAGCGGCCCTGATGGCGTTCGGCGGCGGCACAATGATCGCGGCCGCGTCAGAGGAGTTGTTTGGGCCTGCCTTTGCTGTCCTACCCGCCCAAGGCGCAGGGTTGGCGCTGATGCTCGGCGCAGCCACGTACGTGGTGGCAAACCATTTGCTGGACACCCGCTTGGGCGTGTCTGCCGTTGGCGTGTCACTCATGTTGGGTGCCGTTCTGGACGGGATCCCCGAAAACATCGCGATGGGAGTTTCGATTTCGGCCGGCGGCGGCCTAGTCCTACTGGTCGCGATCGCGATTGGAAACGTGCCTGAGGCAATCGGCAGCGCCGCCACCCTGCGCGACGATCCAAAGTTCGGTCAGACTCGCGCGCTAGTGCTCTGGAGTGTGGTCGCGTTGATCTTGGTAGCGGTCACGGTCGCGGCGCATGCAGGTGCCGATCAGATGAGCCCGAGCGCGATCGCCATTGTTCAGGCGTTCGCCGGCGGCGCGACGATCGCCGTACTCGCCGACACCCTGCTGCCTGAGGCCTACCGGGACGGCGGCTGGTGGGTCGGGATTGCGACCGCTGCTGGTTTCTACGTCGCCTATCTGCTGGGTTAGGGCGAGTTCAGGAGACTGATTTGATGACGACGTCCTTGGCTGGAGCCACCCCGTCAGCGCCGTTGCCGTCCTTCTCGATCTCGCGGGCAACCGCCAGCCCATCGGCATCTACCGAACCGAAAACGGTGTACGCCGCCGGCAACTGCGAGTCGGCCAGCACGATGAAGAACTGCGAACCGTTCGTGTCAGGACCGGCGTTGGCCATTGCCAAGGTGCCCGCCGGGTACGTCTCCTCGCCGGTCAACTCGTCGTCGAAGCGGTAACCGGGCCCGCCGGTGCCGGTCGCACTCGGGTCACCACATTGCAGCACGAACCCAGGCACCAGACGGTGACACTTGGTGCCATCGAAGTAGCCCTGCTGGGCAAGCGAAACGAACGAGTTGACGGTGCACGGGGCGGACTCGGGCAACAGAGTCAGACCGATCTTGCCGCGGTTCGTCTCCACCGTGAGTTTGCTGGCCGAAATCGGTTTTGCAGGTGGAAGCTTCGCTTCCTTGGACGCAGTTCCATCAGCCTGATAGGCGCACTCGCCTTCGGCGACTGTCGGGGTCGAGCTTTTCGCCTCCGTGTTATCGCCGTCGTTGCTGCCACCACAGGCAGCCAAGACCGGGATCAACAGGGCAAGGACAAAGAAGTTCCGCAAACGCATACCGAAAACCCTAGCGGTCACACCAGCGGAAGCAGCGCAGACAGGTCCGAGCGTTCCCCACTGGCGCGAACGGACGCCTGCGCCCAAGCCACCTTCCCCCTACCTAGCGCAATCCACGTCTCGGGGTCAGTTTCGACCACGGCAGGCGGAGTTCCCCGAGTATGACTGGCGCCGGCGATGCACTGAATCGCGGCGAACGGCGGAATCCGCACCTCCACGCTGTGCCCCGGCGCACGCTGTTGAAGTAGAGCCAACAAGTGTTTGGTGGCGGCTTTGAGATCGGCCCGGTCGGCCGACCCGTCATCTAGCCGCGCGCAAATCGCCTCGAACTTCTCCGGTTCGAGCGGGGTTAGCTGGCGGGCCATGACGGCTCAGTCCGCCAAGCGCAAGGTCGAGAACTTCGGGCGCGGCGCACTCGGCTGGTCGGCCGGGCGCGAGGCGGCGTACTGCTGGGTTGAAATGCCAGTCACGTCGGCCGGGTCGCGGCCGGCCTCGCTGAACACTCGCCGGGCGATGTCTGCCCACGATTCGACCGGTCCACGCCCGGTGATGTGGTGGATTCCAAACGGTGCCGACTGGTCGAGCAACTCGACTATCCCCTTGGCTAGGTCGCTTGCCGCAGTGAGTCGGCCGAACTGGTCGTCGACGACTTCAGGGTTCACTCCGTCTCGAGCTAATCGCTGCATCGTGGCCACGAAGTTGGCGCCTTCGCCGACGACCCAACTGGTACGAACCAGATAGTGCTTTGGCACCGTGGCGGTGATCGCTTCGCCGGCAGCCTTGGACTGGCCATAAACGCCGAGCGGTGAAACCGGCTCGTCAACCTCGTGAACCTGGGCCGTCCCGTCAAAGACGTAGTCGGTGGAGACATTCACGAACCTCAAGCCGCGTTCGATCGCGATCTTCGCCAGCGCCGAGACGCCACCGACGTTCACCGCCCAACAGAGTTTTCGACCCTCGGGCGTTTCGGCGCCGTCGACGTTCGTGTAGGCGGCCGCGTTGATCAATGTGCCGACCCCGGACCAGTCGATGGTTTCGAGAGTTTCGGGGCGAGTCAGGTCGACCTCGGGGAAGTCGTAAAAATCCGCCGTCGGCAACACTTCACGAAGCGCCGTGCCCAACTGGCCGCCAGCACCAATCACCACCGTGCGCCGAGGTGCCATCGGTTGCACCTGCGCCAACGGCAAATGCGCTTGGTCTTTTTCAGACACGTTTGCCGGCGGCAATGGCCAAGGAATTGCCAACGCCGGGTCGAACAGGCTCACATTCGCGTAGGTCGCGTCGGCCTGCCAGTGGTCGTTCACGAGGTAGGAATAGGTCGTTCCGGCCTCAAGTACTTGGAAAGAGTTCGCGACGCCGCGGGGCACGAACATCGCTTTGCTCGGATCGAGTTCGGTCCAGAACGTTTCCCCGAAAGTGTCGCCGGCGCGCAGGTCTACCCAGGCGCAGAATGCTCGACCGCTGACGATCGAAACGTACTTGTCCCACGGTTCGGCGTGGATCCCGCGGATTGTGCCGACCTCGGAATTGAACGAGACATTCTGTTGGATCGGCCCGAAGTCAGGCAGCCCGGCCGCAACCATCTTTTCGCGCTGCCAGTTCTCCTTGAACCACCCGCGCGAGTCGGTATTCACGTCCAACTCGACCGTCAGCAGCCCCGGAATCGGGGTCGACTCGACTCGCATCACTGGCCCAGTTTCGTGTAGGCGGCTTCGGTGGCGGCCTTGGCCGGGCGCCACCACTGCTCGTTTTCGCGGTACCAGCGAACCGTGTCGGCCAGACCGGCGGAGAAGTCGGCGAACTTGGGCTCCCAGCCCAACTCGGTGCGCAGTTTCGTCGAGTCGATCGCGTATCGCAGGTCGTGCCCGGCCCGATCGGTCACGTGCTCGAAGTCATTTTTTGGGCGCCCAAAGGCGGCGAGCAACTCCTCGACCACCTCGCGGTTCGATTTCTCGCCATCGGCGCCGATCAGGTACGTCTGGCCGATCTGGCCACCCGCAATGATCAGCAGGACCGCACTGTTGTGGTCGTCGACGTGGATCCAGTCGCGGACGTTCAACCCTTCGCCATAAAGCTTCGGGCGAACCTCGTCGATCAAGCCAGTGATCTGGCGCGGAATGAACTTCTCGACGTGCTGGTACGGGCCGTAGTTGTTCGAGCAGTTCGAGATCGTTGCCCGCACGCCAAACGAGCGCACCCATGCCCGCACCAACATGTCCGAACCGGCCTTGGTCGCCGAGTATGGGCTGGACGGGTTGTACGGGGTCGACTCGCTGAACCGCTCGGGATCGTCGAGTTCGAGGTCGCCGTAGACCTCGTCGGTCGAAACGTGGTGGAACCGCACGTCGTGCGCGCGCACCGCCTCCAGCAGGGTGTACGTGCCGACGATGTTCGTGTCCAGAAAAGGCCGTGGCCCTTGCAGCGAGTTGTCGTTATGCGATTCGGCGGCAAAGTGCACCACCACGTCGTGTTCGGCGACCAAGGAACTGACCAACTCCGCATCGGTGATGTCACCGACCACGAGTGAAACTCGCTCTGCGGGCAACCCGGCGAGCGACTCTCGGTTCCCGGCGTAGGTCAGTTTGTCCAGTACGGTCACCTGGTCGGCGGTCCGGTCGACAACCTGTCGAACAAAGTTCGAGCCGATGAAGCCGGCGCCCCCGGTTACAAGCATTCGTCGCATGGGCGAGAGCGTACCGGCCGAATCGGCACCGGTCAGCAACTGCGGCCAAGTAGGGTGCTGGTCATGCGCGGCATCATCTTGGCCGGCGGGACCGGATCTCGCCTTCACCCGATCACTCTGGGCGTGAGTAAGCAACTCGTCCCGGTCTACGACAAACCGATGATCTACTACCCTTTGTCGACGCTCATGTCGACCGGCATCCGCGACATCTTGATCATCACCACGCCGCAAGACGCCGAAGCGTTCAGTCGACTGCTCGGCGACGGTTCACGGTTTGGCATCAACCTGACCTACGCCCAACAACCGAGCCCAGACGGGCTCGCCCAAGCGTTCCTCATCGGTGCGGACCACATCGGCGACAACGGCGCGGCACTGGTGCTGGGCGACAACCTGTTCTACGGCGCTGGCCTCGGGACCGGCCTGCAGCGCTTCGATCACACCGTTGGCGCGGCCGTGTTCGGTTACCAGGTCGCCGACCCGAGCGCCTACGGCGTGGTCGAGTTCGATGCCGGCGGTCGAGCCATTTCGCTGGAAGAAAAACCGGCCAATCCGCGCAGCAACTATGCCGTTCCCGGCCTCTACTTCTACGACAACAGCGTGGTCGACCGCGCCCGAGCGTTGAAGCCCTCGCCTCGTGGCGAACTCGAAATCACCGACCTGAACCGCAGTTACCTAGACGAAGGCACGCTCCAAGTTGAGGTGCTGCCGCGTGGAACTGCCTGGCTCGACACCGGAACCTTTGACGACCTCGCCGATGCGACCGCGTTCGTGCGAACGATCGAAAAGCGCCAGGGTCTCAAGGTTTCGTGCCCCGAAGAGATCGCTTGGCGTCAAGGTTGGCTCAGTCGCGAACAACTGATTCACCTTGCCAAACCGCTCGTCAAGAGCGGCTACGGCAAGTACCTGCTTGGTCTAGCCGGCGGCTGAGGCGTTCAGTAGTCCGAGCCGACCGGGCCGAGCCAAGAGTCGACCACCCGGTGCGCGGCACCGCCATCGTCTTGAGCTGCGAACTGCTTCTTAAATTCCACCCGCTTCAATTCGAACCCGGCACCTGGGTCTCGCAGCGCCTCGATCAACTCGTCCATCGTCGTCACAACCGGACCCGGAGCGACATTGGCAAGGTCGAGGTAGAAGCCCCGATCGTTGTCACTGTTTTCATCGGCTTGAGGAATCAGGAATACCTGCGGCCGGCCGGTCACTGAGAAATCGAACATTGCAGCGGAGTGGTCAGTAATGAGGATGTCGGCAGCTGCCATCAAGCCAGGCAGATCCGGGTAGGAAGTCACGTCAACGACTCCGCGTTGGCCCGACTGCACTTTGGCTACCGAAATATTTGCCTGACCGCGCAACAGCACAGTCGCACCGAGTTCCTCATGGACGCGGCTGGCCTCGAATACCGATTCGAGTTCTCGGGCTTCGCCGACTTCCTTGGTGCTGTCGCGCCACGAAGGCGCGTAGAGAACCGCGAGTTCGGTACCAAGACCAAGCGCCGCACGCGTGCGGTTGCGCAATTGCAGGTCGTTGGCCAACCTGTCGTTTCGCGGGTACCCCTCGACGATCGTGCGGCGCTCAAAACCAAAAGCCTGCGGCAGGACGAGTCCGGCAAAAATGTTCTGCGCCACCAAGGCTTCCCAAGCGGCGACCTCCCGGCGCAGCGCGGCCGCATAGCCGGCACTGAACTTCGGGTTGGCGATGTCGTTCGCCACTCGCTTCACCGGAGTGCCGTGCCACGTTTGCAGATAGCGTTGGCCGTCGCGGAACTTGACGTAGTGCGGGAACTCCGCGTTGTTGACTAGGTACCGCGCGTGCGTAAAGGCGTCGTGCCATTCGCGTGAGTGCAGCAAAATCGGATTAGCGCCTTCGGGCACCGGAACCGAATAGTCGGTTACGCAAAAATCAACCGGGATGCCGCGGCTCAACAATTCGCGAACAACTGGGCCGACACTGTCGGCGGAGTCGGCGCCGCCAAAGCACATTGCTAGGGCTCGCTCGCGAAGTGGTCCCGCCTGATCTCGAATCTCCTGCAACATCATCCGCTGGCGACGACGGCCACGATCAGCGACCGGGATCGGATTGCGAACCGCAATCGAGACGTCAGCCTCGCCCGGAGACCACCCGCGCAGGGTCGCCAACGTTCCGTCCATCTCAATCGCTCGCTCCTGGAGCGTGAGTTTGAGTTGGTCCGGATCGCCAAGTTCGACCGGCGTCTCGCCGGACACGACATATCGGCCCGTTGGCAAAGTGAGAGAGTCGCCGAACCGGCTGATCTTCGGCGGAAGTTTCACCGGTGGCCAACCGTTTGCCCAGTCCGCGGTGCTCGACGCGACCTGCAACGCACCAAAACCGGCCGAAAGTTCGATCCCGTCACCAAAGGCGCTGGCCGAAACCCCAACCGCAGCCGGGTCACGTGC
>JAKPAQ010000355.1 GCA_029779385.1 Actinomycetes bacterium
GCTTCTTTGCCTTCTGGATCGCGTCGTAAAGCGTCGGGTTGCCGTCAGGGTCTGGCCCGCCGGTACGGGCCGCCACCTCGATGTTCTTGATCATTTTGGCGAAGAGTTTGCCGCGCTTGGCGTCAATGGCAGCCTTCTTGTGCTTGGTGGTCGCCCATTTAGAGTGTCCGGACATGGTGCGTCCCCTTTCAAAAGTCTCGGCGCGAAGTCTACCGGCCGGTCAATGAGTCGACGAACAACCGGTGAATCCGATCATCGCCACTTACCTCGGGATGAAACGAGGTCGCCCAAACTGGACCCTGACGTACCGCGACGATTCTATCGCCCACGTCAGGTGCAACCACTGAGGCCAATCGCTCGACTTCAGGGCCCGTTTCTTCAACCCATGGCGCCCGAATGAACACCGCATGCACCGGTTCGGCCAAACCGGCGAAGTCAACCTCGGTCTCGAAGGAATGCACTTGACTGCCAAAGGCATTTCGCCGAACGACAATGTCTAGACCGCCCAAGGTCTCTTGGCCGGCCTTGCCGTCGAGCACTTCACGAGCGAGCAGAACCATTCCCGCGCAGGTACCCAAAACTGGCAAACCATCAGCGATTTGCCTACGAAGCGGCTCGAATACGCCTTGGCTCTTGGCCAAGAGCGTCATCGTCGTTGACTCGCCCCCTGGCAAGACGAGTGCGTCGAGGCCGGACAGGTCGGCTTCGACTTTCACCGAGGTGACAAGGGCCCCGACTCGCTCTAGGGCAGCAGCATGCTCACGGACGTCGCCCTGAAGCGCCAGTACCCCAACGCGGGGCGCGCTCACCAACCGCGAGTTTCGAGACGGTGCGGTTCTGGGATCTCGTCGACGTTGATGCCAACCATCGCTTCACCGAGTCCGCGCGAAACCTGCGCGAGCACATCGGGGTTGTCGAAGTTGGTGGTCGCCTTCACGATCGCGGCGGCTCGTTCGGCCGGGTTGCCGGACTTGAAGATGCCAGAGCCGACGAACACGCCCTCGGCGCCCAACTGCATCATCATCGCCGCGTCAGCCGGGGTCGCAATACCGCCAGCGGTGAACAGGACGACTGGAAGCTTTCCGGCCTTGGCCACTTCAGCGACCAGTTCGTAGGGCGCCTGTAGTTCCTTGGCGGCCACATACAACTCGTCGGGAGCCAAAGACTGCAAGCGGCTGATCTCGGCGCGGATCTTGCGCATGTGACCGGTCGCGTTGGAGACGTCACCGGTACCGGCTTCACCCTTGGAGCGGATCATGGCCGCACCCTCGGTGATCCGGCGAAGCGCTTCGCCTAGGTTCGTCGCACCACACACGAATGGGACACCAAAAGCCCACTTGTCAATGTGGTTTTCGTAATCGGCTGGGGTGAGTACTTCGGACTCGTCGATGTAGTCGACGCCGAGGCTTTCCAGCACTTGCGCTTCAACGAAGTGGCCGATCCGGGCCTTGGCCATCACCGGGATCGAAACTTCGGCGATGATGCCGTCGATCAGGTCCGGATCGCTCATGCGGGCGACACCACCCTGCGCCCGAATGTCGGCCGGAACGCGCTCAAGTGCCATTACGGCAACTGCGCCAGCGTCTTCGGCGATCTTGGCTTGCTCAGCGTTGACGACATCCATGATGACGCCGCCCTTGAGCATTTCAGCCATTCCACGCTTGACTCGGCTAGTTCCGAGTTCGGCAGTGTTGGCGGGGGTCGGGGAGGATTCGGTGCTCACCTGTCCATTCTACGGACAGCAGTCTCACGGTTGGCGGTGCCGTCCGACAAATGAAATGTGGGAACGCTCACCGACTGCGCCTACGCCTTGTCGGCTGCGGCACCACTCGAACTCTTCGGGTGCTTTTTGCCGTGCTGACCGAACTGCTCGAACTTCTTCTTAACCTCGTCGCCGTAGTCTCCGGCCTTAGCCTTAGCCGCGATTTTCTCGAACGCAGCCTTGCGTTCTGCCTTCGGAAGCTCGCGTAGCGCGGCCAGGTCATCTTTCAACGCCTTAGGCGCGTCAGCCCAAAAACTCTTCGCGTCAGAGCGCTTGGAGTCCATCCGCTTGCCGAATTCTTTTGCGCGGGTCACCTGTTGCTGAATCTGTTTCCCGTATTTACCGGCCTCAGCCTTTGTCTTGATCTGCTCGATCAGTTTGGCTCGGGCCGCTTCATCCTCGGTTGTCAGGACTTCGGCCAGGTCGACTCGCAGTTCCTTGGGAAGCTTGCCGACTTGGGTGCTGAGCGCTTCTGGATCCAAACCGAACATCATGCCGGCGCCGAATCCGTGCATGCCCTTGCTTGGCTGCTTCGCGGTTGGCGCAGGTTTGGTCGGTGCATCCTCACCAAAGGCCGTGCTGGCCACGAGAACAGAGCCGGCAGCGAAAACAACGGTCGCGCCAATGACGGCAACGGAACGGTTCAACTTCATTTCCAACTCCTAATTCGCCCCCGCCCTGCCAAGGCTAACTCGAAATTACTGGCAAAACCGGTGTTTGAGGTCAGTTGGTCGCATCGGCTTGGCGCCGGACCATCAACATCCGCTGACCAACAGTGATCACGCCGGCGATCGCTAGCGCCCACAAAGTGATGTGTTGCAGGATCGGCAAGTTCAACAGGCCAGCAAAACCGGTCGCAACCAAGATCGCGACCAGCCGGTCAGAACGCTCCGCGATGCCGCCTTTGGCCTCCATGCCAAGCGACTCGGCACGTGCTCGAACATAAGACGTCATCGCACCAAGGACCAGGCAGACCAAAGCCAGACAAAGGTAGAGTCGCGAATCGCCGTCCCACGCGTACCAAAGGGCGATGCCGCCAAAAATTGCCGCATCACCGAACCGGTCGAGCGTCGAGTCAAGGAAGGCTCCCCATTTTGACGAGCGACCGAGTTTTCGCGCCATGGTGCCGTCGATGATGTCGCTGAACACGAACGCAGTGACGAACATCGTCCCCCAGAAGAACTCCCCTTGAGGGAACAGCCAAAGCGCACCCGTACAAACGCCGATCGTGCCCACCCAGGTCACCATGTCGGGCGTGACACCGATTTTCAGCAGTCCATCAGCAAGTGGGGAGAACAACTTGTTCCAAAAGGCACGGAATCTTTCGAGCATCAGTTCACCTTGTCCCATACCTCGCGCAACAGGTCTGCCGATTCGGCAATCGTCTGTGGCAGCGTTTTCGTTCGACCGACCACCGTCATGAAGTTCGCGTCTCCGCCCCAACGCGGAACGATGTGTTGATGGAGGTGGGCCGAGATCGACCCGCCGGCCACTTCACCAAGGTTTAGTCCGACGTTGAAACCGTGCGGATTACTGACTTCTCGAATCGCCCGGATCGCCTGTTGGGTGAACGAAGTCAACTCGCTCGACTCGGCGTGCGTCAACGCAGCGAAGTCCGACTCGTGCCGGTTCGGCAACACCATCAGGTGACCGGGGTTGTACGGGAACAGATTCATCGCGACGAAACAGTGTTCACCGCTGGCCACGATCAGGTCGGTCTGCTGTTCGCCGGCAACCATCGCGCAGAACGGGCAGCCCGGTTTCGCCGCTGCGTCGCCCGCTTCGCGCACATAGGCCATCCGATAAGGAGCCCATAGCCGTTCGAGTCCGTCAGGGTCGGCCATCAGACTTGGATTCGGCTACGAACGGCCGAAACGATTCGCTCGACCGCGTCATCGAGCAAAACGCCGTTGTCCTGTTCGCCGCTGCGGTACCTGAAGGAGACCCCACCGGCCTCGATGTCGGTATCGCCAGCCAACACCATAAACGGCACCTTCTGCGTCTGGGCCGTGCGGATTTTCTTTTGCATCCGCTCGTCCGAATCGTCGACCTCGAACCGAATGCCTTCGGCCCGCAGCCGAGACTGAAGTTCACGCAAATAGTCCACGTGCCGTTCAGCAACCGGAATACCGACGGCTTGCACCGGGGCGAGCCACGGCGGGAACGCGCCGGCGTAATGCTCGACGAGAACGCCCAAGAAGCGCTCGATTGAACCGAACTTGGCCGAGTGAATCATTACCGGTTGTTGACGCGAACCGTCTGGCGCCACATATTCGAGCCCGAACCGATCCGGCGATGGCTGGTTGAAGTCGTACTGGATCGTCGACATCTGCCACGAGCGACCAATCGCATCTCGCGCCTGGACCGAGATCTTTGGACCGTAGTAGGCCGCTCCACCTGGGTCCGGCACAAGTTCAAGTCCGGTCTCGGCGGCAACGTCAGCCAACACCGACGTGGCAATCTCCCAATCCTCATCCGAACCGATGAATTTGTCCTTCGAATCGTCCTTGGTCGAAAGTTCGAGGTAAAAGTCGTCGAGGCCAAAA
>JAKPAQ010000359.1 GCA_029779385.1 Actinomycetes bacterium
GTCGGGCATTAAAGTGAAACCGGAAGTCATGATCCCGCTGGTCGGTTTCAAGCGCGAACTCGATCTCCAGGCCGAAGTCGTCCACCGCGTCGCCAAGGAAGTCATGGCCGAGCAGAAGGTGCGGTTCAATTACAGCGTCGGCACCATGATCGAAATCCCCCGCGGCGCACTCACCGCCGACGAGATCGCCCAAACCGCCGAATTCTTCAGCTTCGGCACCAACGACCTCACACAGACCTGCCTTGGCATGAGCCGCGACGACTCGGCGAGCTTCCTCGGGCCTTACACCGAAGCCGAAGTCGTGAACAAGAACCCGTTCGCCTCGATCGACCAGACCGGCGTTGGCCAATTGGTCAAGATCGCAGTCGAAAAGGGCCGGTCGACACGCCCCGGAATCAAGCTCGGAATCTGCGGCGAACACGGCGGCGATCCCGACTCGGTCAAGTTCTGTCACAGAGTCGGCCTGACTTACGTCAGTTGCTCGCCATTCCGCGTCCCTGTCGCCCGTCTCGCCGCCGCCCAGGCTGCGATTGCCGAGAAACAGGCGGCCGGCGCCAAGACGCCTGCCAAGAAGACGGCCAAGAAGAGCAGGAAGTAGCCTGCCGGTCTCAGATCAGGACTCCGGCGAGTTCCTGACCGCACGATTCGCAGCCGCTCCGGCACACCTGGGTGGCTTCTTCTTTTGGATTCGACGCCAGCCGGCGCCCTGACTTGAACCGCGGAGATTCGGAGCGCGGCGGCTCTTGCGAGTCCGCATTTCAGTTCAAAGTGACAGTGGCCGGTCGGATGACACCAACAGTTGGTGAGAAGTGCAGGGCTAGGGTATTCGCTCGGCCCTGAAAACGACCCGATAGGTTTTCGCCGGATCACACACCCGCGGGTTCGGCACCAGGATGAAATCGTCCGTGATGACCGGTTCGAGGTCCGCGCCCTCGATGACCTGCGCGTTGCGGATGCGGTGCGGCAGGTAAGCCACGAACGGGCGCCCGCCCCGCTGCGAACCGTTCCGGTTGACGGCATCGAAGCTGTCCGGACCGCGCCGGGGCATGACTTCGAACACATAGGTCCCATCCTGCATGCTGATTCTCTGATCGAAGGCCTTCGGGCGGTCGGCCATCCGCGCCGCCCACCCGGGATCGCCGTAGAACGCAACGAAATCGCGGTCGAACACCAGCCCACGCGCGTCATTCTGCGTGAGTCCGGCCGCCTTCGCCTTCTCATTGACCTTGATCGGAACCGACGTGCGTCCGGCTGCGTCCGCATCCGCTCCAGCCAATTCGGGAAAGAACGTGACCAGGCGATGGACCAGGGCGTGGTGATTGGCAAAGAACGCCTCGGTTAGCGTGTAGCGGCCCGGTTGCTCGACGAAATAATCCAGCACCCCCCACCCCATGTAGCCGTACCACGTCGGTTGAATGTAACCGAGCATCTGGCAGACGCCGGCGCTGTTCATCCACGCCGTCGCCATGCAATCGCGCTGGTCGATGTGCCCCATGAGACAGTTGCCGACCGGCAGATACACCTTCGAATTCGGCGAGCGGATGGGGAACGTGTTGCCCCGCGTGTCTTGGCCAACGAGCACGCCATCGGCGTGCTTGAAGAAGCCGTTTCGATACCTGAACCCGATCTGCCAGTCGCGTTCCGTGGCGTGACCCGAGGTCACAAACAAATCCGCCTGATACTCACAGAGCGACTTCACCAGCGCCTCGGTGGTGTCGTCCGGACCCTCGAGTTCAACGGCCGTCTTGCCCGGCTCCTTTCGAACCATCCTGTTCTTGTTGAGTTCACAGTACCAGACTCCCTCGTCGACCATGTCCATCGGCAGTTCGGTTCCCGACGCGACCCTGCGGATGATCAATGGCTCGTGCTGCCTGGCAATGCGCAGGGCATTCGCCGCGTCATAGCCCGTGAGGATGCCCCAGAAGAAATCGGTGTACGGATCGTCATCGACTCGGCGCGCCAGACGGTGGACATCGGTTACAAACTGTCGGGTGACGGTCTCTGGAGGGGCCACAAAACAGACGTACCGCGGGAAGTGGGCCCGCAGCGCGGGC
>JAKPAQ010000362.1 GCA_029779385.1 Actinomycetes bacterium
CCGAGTTCGAAGTCCTCAAAGAAGTTGCCGGGGTTTGTCTTGCTCATGGTTTCCTTTGTCCTAACAGCCGAATAGGGATGGAATTTCGGCTGGAAATTAGTTACTGGTCGGCGGCTTCAACCCGGCGAGCAATTCTTGGCCCTTGGCGAGGTGCTTGTGCTCAACCAGGACCTCGAACTTGCTTGGCAGGACGGCCTTGACGCTGGAGAAGTCGCGTTCGCCCCGGCTGAAGAAGTAGCCGACCGCGGTGATTGCCACTCCCCAAACGATGCCCATGGCCACGCCGGTGGCGAGCGCGTTTAGCCACTGGCCCTTCGCGGCGAAGATGCCCAACAACAGTCCGATCAACAGTCCGAACCAGGCGCCCGCGGCGATGCCACTGAGGATGACCCGGCCCCAAGTCAGCCGGCCAGTAACGCGTTCGAGTTGCTTCAGGTCGGTGCCGACAATGAGCACGTCTTGAACTGGGAACTGCTCATCGGCGAGGTGGTCGACGGCCTTCTGGGCGTCAGCGTAGGAGTCAAAAACCCCAAGCGATTGCGGGTAGTCGAGCGTAAAGATCTTGGCCATGACTCGATCCTAGGCCCGACGACGAAACGGCCCGCCCCCACCTAAGTAGGGACGGGCCGCCGCACGCGAATTACTATCGCCTCAGAGCTTGTAATCCTTGAGCAGGTTGCGCCCGATGATCATCTTTTGGATGTCGCTGGTGCCTTCGCCAATGAGCATGAACGCGGTCTCGCGGTAGATCCGCTCGATTTCATACTCCTTGGAGTAGCCGTAGCCGCCGTGGATTCTGAACGAATCTTCGACGACCTCGTTGGCGTTCTCGGAGGCAACCATCTTGGCCATGCCGGCCTCGACGTCCATCCGCTCGCCCGAATCCTTCAGGCGAGCCGCGCGCACCATCATGTTGTGCGAAACCTCGACCTTGGTGCCCATGTCAGCCAAGCGGAACAACACGGCCTGGTGGTCGGCGATCTGCTTACCGAAAGTCTTTCGCTGTTGGGCGTAAGCGATCGCGAGTTCGAAGGCACGAATCTGTAGGCCACATGCGCGGGCGGCGACGTTCACGCGACCAACTTCGACGCCGTCCATCATCTGGAAGAAGCCCTTGCCGGGAGTGCCGCCAAGAATCTGGTCGGCGCCGATCTTGTGGTCTTCCAAGATGAGTTCGGTCGTCTCGACGCCCTTGTAACCCATCTTGTCGATCTTGCCCGGAACGGTCACGCCCTGAGCAGTCTCGCCGAAGCCGGCTTCCTTCTCGACCAAGAAGGTGGTCATGTTCTTGTAAACCGATTCGGCACCTTCGTCGGTCTTGCACAACAGTGCAACCAAGGTGGAGGTGGCGCCGTTGGTCAGCCACATCTTCTGGCCGGTGATCGAGTAGGAGCCGTCGTCAAGCTTGGTGCCCTTGGTGCTGACCGCGGAGACATCCGAGCCGAGGCCCGGCTCCGACATGCTGAACGCACCGCGCACCTCGCCGGTAGCCATTCGCGGCAGGTATTTGGCCTTCTGCTCTTCGGTGCCGTGCTGCATCAGCAAGTAAGCGACGATGAAGTGCGTGTTGATGACGCCCGAGACGCTCATCCAGCCGCGGGCGATCTCCTCGACGACCAGCGCGTAGGTCAGCAGCGACTCGCCGAGTCCGCCGAACTCTTCGGGGATCGTCAGACCGAAAACGCCCAACTCTTTGAGTCCTTCGATGATCTCGGTCGGGTACTCATCGGCGTGCTCGAGTTCTTGGGCGACCGGAATGATCTTCTCGTTGACAATGGTCGTGATCGTCTTGAGGATCTCGGACTGGATGTCAGTTAGACCCTCAGTCGTGGCCAGACGTCCCATATTTGTACTCCTTGAAAAATGGGTGGGAATCGCACTGAGCCTACCGGGGTGACCTGCGCGGCGACGGGCCGAGGTGGCCAGATCGGTTTCGACTGCGCTCACAGCCGCAAAGCAAAGTCGCCTGCCTTGAACGGTTCGCGCCGTCTTGGCCGGTAACCTCAGCACTGTGACCAATGCGCCGAACCGGATCTTCGTGTCCCGCATCGTCGGCCAAGCAGTATTCGACCCGGCTGGCGACCAGGTGGGCAAACTTCGCGATGTCGTCGTTGCAGTCCGCACCAGTTCGCAACGTCCACGAGTGCTCGGTTTGGTGGTTGAAGTTCTGGGACGGCGGCGAGTCTTCTTGCCGATCACCCGGGTAATCTCGATGGATTCGGGCCAGATCATCACGACCGGCGTACTGAACCTGCGTCGCTTTCAACAGCGATCAACCGAAACACTGGTCGTCCACGAACTTTTTGACCGCCAGGTCGTCCTCGACGATGACGTGAAGGCCAGCGTCTATGACTTAGCGATCGAGCAAGACCCGCGTCGCGATTGGTACATCTCGACCGTCGCTACCGCCGAACACACCAAACGGTTCGGCCGAGTCGGCGCCAGTCATGTGGTTGCCTGGGACGAGGTTCGTGGTCTGGCCAGCGATGCCAGCGCCCAGGGCGCCACGCACCTGCTGGCAACGATGGACGAAATGCGACCGGCCGACTTAGCCAATGCCTTGCGCGACTTAGCACCGAAACGACGAATGGAGATCGTCGCCGCTCTTGGTGATGAGCGTCTAGCCGATGTGCTCGAGGAATTGCCCGAGCGGTTCCAAGTCGAAATCCTCGGCGTGCTCGACCCCGAACGCGGCGCGGACGTCTTGGAGGAGATGAACCCCGACGACGCGGCCGACCTGTTGGGCGAATTGCCGGCCCAGACGGCCGAAGAACTACTAGAACTCATGGAGCCCGAAGAAGCCGAGGATGTGCGCCGACTGCTCAGCTATGAGGAGCGCACCGCCGGCGGCATGATGACCACCGAACCCGTCATCGTTGGCGCCGACGCCACCATCGCAGAGGCCTTGGCGATGATCCGCGAACCCGAGCTAAGCCCGGCACTCGCTTCGACGGTTTACGTCTGCCGGACGCCGTTGGAGACTCCTACTGGTCGCTTCTTGGGTATCGCGCACTTTCAAGCGCTACTGCGTGAGCCGCCGTCGACTCTGGTTAGCCAGATCGTCGACAACGACATTGACTGGCCCAGGCCGACCGCCAGTCTTGCCGAAGTCGCCGGACTGTTGGCCGCCTACAATCTCGTGGCGCTGCCGGTAGTTGACGAGAATCAGCACCTGCTCGGTTCGGTGACGATTGACGATGTGCTCGACCATCTACTTCCCGAAGGGTGGCGCGAGAATGGCTGACCGCGAACGCCTCGACCAGCCCCGTCAACTTCGCCGCCGCCTCGGCCGCGGCTGGTCCACTAGACGCGAACTAGACCCAGAAGCTTTCGGCAAATTCGCTGAGGGTGCCGCGAGGTTCCTTGGCACGGCACGCTTCATCGCCTGGATGACGGTTTTTATCGCGGTTTGGCTGCTGTGGAACATGCCGCTGGGACCAGAACGGCCGCGCTGGGACGCCTACCCGTTCATCTTCCTTACGCTGATCTTGTCGCTGCAGGCGTCTTATGCGGCCCCACTGATTCTGTTGGCGCAAAACCGCCAAGAGGCCCGAGACCGGATCGCTGCCGAACAGGACCGCGACGCCGCCGCTAGGTCACATGCCGACATGGAGTTCCTAGCGCGCGAGGTAGCCAGCTTGCGAATCGGCTTGGGCGAGGTCGCCACGCGCGACTTCTTGCGCAGCGAACTGCGTGGTTTCTTGGCCGAGTTGGAAAAATCAGAGCCCGAAGAGTCGCCTGCCAAGGACGATTTGGCCAACTGAGGGCGCGAACTGTCGTTCTTGGCCTAGACGTAGACTGGGCAGCATGTCTGCGCCCACCACCGAGCAAATTACTGAGGCCCTCGCGAAGGTCAATGACCCCGAGATCAAACGGCCGATCACCGAACTCGGCATGGTCGAGAAAGTCACCATCGAGGAAACCGAAATTGTGGTGCGGTTGCTGCTGACCGTTGCCGGCTGTCCCCTCAAGGACACTCTCACCCGCGACATCACTGCCGCGGTGGGCGAAGTTGCCCCGACGTACACCGTTCGGGTCGATATGGGCGTAATGACCGACGAACAGCGAAAAGAAATGCAGGCGCAACTGCGCGGCGGTCGCGCCGAACGTGAGATTCCGTTCGCCCAACCCGGTTCCCTCACCAAGGTTTACGCAATCGCCTCCGGCAAGGGCGGCGTTGGCAAGTCGTCGGTGACGGTGAACCTCGCGGTGGCGATGGCCCGCAGCGGACTGAAGGTCGGCGTCGTCGACGCGGACATTTATGGCCACTCAATCCCCGACATGCTCGGCGTTGGCGACGAACGCCCCACCCAGGTCGAGGACATGATCATGCCGGTGCCGGCGGTCATCGACGCCGACAACGACATCAGCCTGAAGGTAATCAGCATCGGCATGCTCAAGCCGCGCAAGGACCAGGTGGTCGCTTGGCGCGGCCCGATGCTCGACCGGGCCCTAGTTCAAATGCTCGCCGACGTTTTCTGGGGCGACCTCGATGCGCTGTTCCTAGACCTTCCGCCGGGCACCGGCGATATGGCGATCAGCTTCGGTCAGCACCTGCCGAACGCCGAAGTAATCGTCGTCACGACCCCGCAGCAGGCGGCCGCCCAGGTAGCAGAGCGGGCCGGCACGATGGCCTCGATGATGCATCAGCGGGTGGTCGGCGTAGTCGAGAACATGTCTTGGTTGCAGTTGCCGACCGGCGAAAAAATGGAAGTGTTCGGCAGCGGCGGCGCCGAACAGGTCGCCGGCACGCTCAGCGCTCGCCTCGGCTACGAGGTGAAGGTGCTGGGCCAGATCCCGCTGGAGGAGAAGCTCCGCGAGGGCGGCGACAGCGGCCTGCCGATCGTTGCGGCGGCCCCCGAAGCAGCTTCCGCAAAGGTGCTTCAGCAGATTTCTGATGAGCTAAGTGGCCGAACCCGGGGCCTGGCGGGCATGCAATTGGGCCTGTCGCCGGCCGGTCGACTGTAGGATCCCACCGTGGGTTTGGGCTGGATGGAGATCGGCACGATCATGGTCGTGGCGATGGTTGTGTTCGGCCCAGAGCGACTGCCGGCACTTGCCAAACAGGCCGCACAGTTCGTCAAAATGCTGCGTCAGATGGCCCAGAATGCGAAGGCCGAACTCGCTTCAGAGTTGGGCGATGACTTCAAAGACGTGAGCTTGCGCGATCTTGATCCGCGAGTCGCGATTCGTGACGCGATGCTTGCTGAGCCACCACCAGCCCAACCGCCGACTAGGCGAGTTCTTGGCCCGAACGAGCAGCCACCGTTCGACTCCGAGGCAACCTGAGCGGTTGAACTGCTAATCGGTCAGCAGCCGACGCTGCCCAGCACCCGCGTATGACCAACGAGTGGTTCACGGTGCTGCAGTTCTCTACGCAGCATGGCCCGGCCGCGATGAATACGAGTTCTGACCGTCGAAATTTTCACGCCGAGCACGTCAGCGATTTCAGCTTGGCTCAACTGCTCGACGTCGCACAACACCACCGGCACCCTAAAGCGCACCGGCAGGGTCGCCAACGCGGCCTCAATATCGGGATCGAAACCAGCCCCGACCACGACGTCATGAGGCAGCGCGGCCGGATCAACGAGACGCTCTTCGTGCATTGGCGTTAACTCTTGGGAACGCTGACGACCCGACTTGCGGGCCCGATCGAGGAACATGTTGGTGGTGATCCGGTGTAGCCAGCCGTCAAAGTTTCCGGCTTCGTATTCGCCCATCGAGGCAAACACCCGCAAAAAAACATCATGCGTGAGGTCTTCAGCGTCCTGGCGGTTGCCGGTGAGCCGGTAGGCCAATCGACCAACTTGAATACTGTGTCGGGCATAGATTTGCGATTGATCTGCTGAAGCCAAGCCGGCGCCGGTCATGGTGTTAATTGTTGCTATTTATTCTGAGAGAACCACAAGAGTTCGCTGACTGTTGGCGAAGTGTCGCGCCTTAGGCCAGCGACACCGGCACAAGGTCACCGTGGCGACCCAGTCACGTCGATAGGCTGACGTCAACCGTTCGATGAATAAGAGGCACCATGACCACCGATGCGACTTTGGCTTACGCAGAGCAGTTCCAGCCTGAGGATCACCACCTGCAAACCGCCCGTCAGCACGCTGAGTCCGTTGGCGTGGTGCCGGTACTGCCTGGTGCTCGCGCTGCCTTGACGTTCTTGGCTTGCGCCGCTGGCGCGCACAACATTGCTGAAATCGGCACCGGCACCGGCGTCTCGGGCTTGGCCTTGCTTCGCGGCATGGCCGACGGCGGCGTTTTGACTTCGGTAGACCTAGAGGCCGAGAACCAGCGGCTGGCTCGTGAAGTGTTCTTGGCCGCCGGCATAGGCCCTACTCGCTTTCGGCTCATTACCGGCTCGGCCTTGCAGGTTTTGCCGCGGCTCAATGATGGCGGCTACGACATGGTGTTCTGCGACGGCGACAAGGTTGAATACGCCGAATACTTCGAAGAGGCCCTGCGGCTGACTCGG
>JAKPAQ010000369.1 GCA_029779385.1 Actinomycetes bacterium
CGACAGAATCTCGGTCGCCTGCTCGGGGGTGATGTCTTGGTCGAACTCGGCGTGGATCGACAGCGAGTGGCCGGTGAACACCGGCACGCGCACGCAGGTGCCCGCCACCCGAAGGTCAGGCAGGCCCAAAATTTTGCGCGACTCGTTGCGAAGCTTCTGCTCTTCGTCGGTCTCGTTCGAGCCGTCGTCGACGATCGACCCGGCCAAAGCCACCACGTTGAACGCGATCGGCTTGACGTAGTTGACCGGTGCCGGGAACTCGACGGCGTGACCGTCGTGGGTCAACTCATCGGCGTGCTCGACGACCGCTTTGGCTTGACCGTGCAGCTCTTCAACGCCAGCCAAACCAGAACCAGAAACTGCCTGGTAGCTAGCAACCGTCAGCCGGACCAACCCGGCGGCCGCATGCAGCGGCTTGAGTACGGGCATCGCCGCCATCGTCGTGCAGTTCGGGTTGGCGATGATGCCGCGACCGGCAGGACCATCGCCGGCCGGAATCGCGTCGGGATTGACTTCGCTGACCACCAACGGAATCTGCGGGTCCTTGCGCCACGCCGACGAGTTGTCGATGACGGTCACGCCCGCAGCAGCGAACCGCGGGGCCTGAACCTTGCTCATCGTCGCGCCGGCACTGAACAGCGCGATGTCCAGGCCCGACGGATCGGCAGTGGCCGCATCCTCAATCACGATGTCTTGACCACGGAACTCCAACGTCTTGCCCGCAGAGCGACTCGACGCGAAAAACCGCACCTCGTCGGCCGGAAAATTGCGCTCCTCGAGGAGTTTGCGCATGACGGCGCCGACCTGTCCGGTCGCGCCAACTACTCCGATACTGGTCATCGGCCAGTCCCTCCATAGACGACGGCTTCGGTCTCGGCCGAACCCAGACCGAACGCTTCATGGGCGGCGTTCACGGCCGCATCGACCTGGTTCTCCGCCACTACGACCGAGATCCGAATCTCAGAAGTCGAGATCATTTCGATGTTGACGCCGGCGTCGGCCAGCGCCTCGAAGAACTGGGCGGTGATGCCCGGTTGCGAGCGCATGCCCGCCCCAATGATCGAAACCTTGCCGACGCTGTCGTCGTACTGCAAGCGCTCGAAACCGATTCTGGGCTGCAGCGCGTCCAGTGCCGCCATGGCGGCTTTTCCGTCCGAGCCGGGCAGCGTGAACGAAATGTCGGTCAGCGCGGTGGCCGCGGCCGACACGTTCTGCACGATCATGTCGATGTTGATTCGCGCGTCACCGAGGGCGCGCAAGATGGCCGCGGCATAACCGACCTTGTCCGGCACTCCGACAACCGTGATCTTGGCTTCGCTGCGATCGTGGGCGACTCCCGAGATGATGGCGTTTTCCATCGGCTTGCCTTCTTCCGTGTGCTTGCTGACGTCTTCGGCGGCCACAACCCACGTGCCCGAATTCTCGCTGAAGGAGGAACGAACGTGGATGGGCATGGAGTTGCGGCGGGCATACTCAACGCACCGCAGGTGCAAAATCTTGGCGCCGTTGGCGGCCATCTCCAAGGTCTCCTCATAGGAGATCGCCGGAATGTGGCTCGCGGTGGGCACGATGCGCGGGTCGGCGGTGTAGATGCCGTCGACATCGGTGTAAATCTCGCAAACTTCGGCATCGAGCGCCGCAGCCAAGGCAACCGCAGTCGTGTCTGAGCCGCCGCGACCGAGGGTGGTGATGTCTTTGGTCGTCTGCGAAACGCCCTGGAACCCCGCCACGATCACGATCGCGCCTTCGTCCAGTGCCGACTTGAGCCGACCGGGCGTGACGTCGATGATCTTGGCTTTGCCGTGCACGTCATCGGTGATCACGCCGGCCTGAGAACCAGTGAAACTGCGGGCCTCTTGGCCGAGCGTTTCGATCGCCATCGCCAGCAGCGCCATCGAGATCCGCTCACCGGCGGTGAGCAGCATGTCAAGTTCGCGACCTGGCGGCAGCGGTGAGACTTGGTTTGCTAGATCGATCAGTTCGTCGGTGGTGTCACCCATTGCCGAAACGACCACAACAACGTCGTGGCCCGACTTCTTGGTCGCGACGATGCGTTGCGCGACTCGCTTGATGCTGGTGGCATCGGCCACCGACGAGCCGCCGTACTTTTGCACGACGATGCCCATTGGACTTCCTTGCGTTGAACGGCTTTCGAGGAAATTGACGCCACACTGCGCCTCGGCAAGTCTACGCGACCGCCCGGTCAGCCGATTTAGCCTGTCCGGGCAACGGACGTTCGCCAGATTTTGGGTCAGCCAATGGTCGTGCGGCCCTCGAACGCGCGGCTCAAGGTGAGTTCGTCGGCGTACTCCAAATCGCCGCCCACTGGCAGCCCGCTGGCGAGTTTGCTGACCGTCAGACCCAGCGGCGTCAACATCCGCATTAGGTAGGTTGCGGTGGCCTCGCCTTCGAGGTTCGGATCGGTAGCGATGATGACCTCGGTGACCACGCCGTCTTGAAGTCGGGCGAGCAGTTCCTTGATCCGCAAATCCTCCGGGCCGATGCCGGCGATCGGATTGATCGCGCCGCCGAGCACGTGATAGCGGCCCCGAAATTCGCGGGTCCGCTCAATCGCGACGACGTCTTTGCTCTCCTCGACCACACAAAGCACGTTCGGCAGGCGGCGCGGGTCGGCACAGATTCGGCATTGGGTGTCGACGGTGACGTTCCCGCACACGCTGCAGAAGTGGACTTTGGTTTTTGCGTCGACGACCGCTTTGGCGAAGCGGTTCACGTCCTCGGCCTCGGAGTCCAGGAGAAAGAAGGCGATCCGTTGGGCGCTCTTGGGGCCGATGCCGGGTAGGCGACCGAGTTCGTCAACGAGGTCCTGAATCACGCTTTCATACACTCAGTCAGCCTAGTCAGTCCACCAACAGTTTCGGCTCGGCCACGCTCAGGAAGTTCGCCAGCAGGTCGTGGCCGCGATGCGTCAGGATCGATTCGGGATGGGCTTGCACCCCTTCGACCGGCCAGAATCGGTGGCGCAAACCCATGATCGCGCCCGATCCAGTTCGAGCCGTGACCACGAGATCGTCGGTCGGGTTCTGCACCACGAGCGAGTGGTAGCGCCCGCAAACCAGCGGCGACGGCAGCCCGGCGAACACGCCCATGCCGTCGTGGTGAACCAGTGAAGCCTTGCCGTGGACGACCTGCTCGGCCCGCACGACCTGAGCCCCAAAAACCTCGCCGATTACCTGGTGGCCGAGGCACACCCCAAGCACTGGTGTTGTCGGGCCGAACCGGCGTACCACTTCGGCGCTGATCCCGGCGTCAGCCGGCGTCCCCGGGCCCGGCGAAATGATCACGTGGGTGAAGTCTTGGGCCAACAAGTCGGCAACGTTCGCCGCGTCGTTTCGCACCACTTCGGTTTCGGCACCGAGTTCACCGACGTACTGGACGAGGTTGAACACGAAGGAGTCGTAGTTGTCGACGAACAGCACCTTGGCCGAACCGGACCGCCTGGCCTGAGTCGCATTGACCAAGGTCGGCCCGCGGGTGAGCATCGCCGCGACCGGGCCGGGCATCCAGTCGCCGACTCCATCACACGAGGTGACCGGCACGATCCCGCGAAGCGCGTTCGTGACGAACACTTCAGTTGCGGCCCGCAAATCTGCGGTCGTCAACCTGCGCTGAAACACCGGAATGCCAAGCTCGTTAGCCCGATCGAGCACTTGGGCGCGCATCGTGCCGGGCAACACTCGACCATCTAAAGCTGGCGTGTGCAGGCCGTCATCGAGCACGAGGAACAGGTTCGCGCGCGCCGTCTCCAGCACTGAACCGTCGTCGTCAATCAGCAGAAGTTCGGCCCCGTCGCTGCTCGCGAGTCGATCGCGGTTCACCCACTTGTGCTCGCCGTGACCTCCTGGCAGCACCCGCGGCGTCAGCCGCCAACTCGCTGGCGACTCGGCCAGTTCACTGACCGTCAGGCTGACCTGCACATCGCCGTCGGTTGGCACCGCTTCGATTCGCAACCGCTGCTGACCGTGCAGACCAGCGACGCGACGGTGAACCGCCTCTTCAAGTCCGGCGCGAACGGTCGCGGCGAAAATGGCGCGAACACTGGCGTCGAGTCGAGCCAGATGAGCATCAAGGTTCAGCGGACGCCCTCGCTCGACCAGCACCGTTTCGAAAACTCCGCGACTCGGGTCACCAGCGGCGGCAGCCCGATCGACCCGCGGCCACGTATCGGTCATCGTCGCGTCACTGACCTGCAGGTCGAGCGTCCCGCCGATCGCCTCAATCAGTGGCCGAGCCTTGACTAGACATTCGGCGTACTCATCAGCCGGGTCAGAGTCGGCCACGATTCCACCGCCAACCCCCAACCAAACCCGCTCTTGGCCCGCAGGGTTGGTGGCGAACTCGAACGTTCGGATCACCACGTTCAGCTCGAGTCCAGCAGTTGCGCTCACGTAACCAATCGCGCCGGTGTAGGCCTCGCGGCCGACTGATTCGAGGTCGGCGATGATCTCCATCGCGCGAACCTTTGGCGCACCGGTGACCGAACCGGGCGGAAAGGTCGCTCGTAGAAGCTCACCGTCAGAAGTTCCCGGTCGCAGATGCCCGACAACGTCAGAAACCAGATGCCAGACCGCGTGCTGTTCCAGGCGGGTAAGTGCCGGCACGCGGACCGAGCCTGGGCTACAAACGCGACCGAGGTCGTTTCGCATCAAGTCAACGATCATCACGTTTTCGGCCCGATTCTTCGCCGAGGCGAGCAACTCGGCCGGATCTGCACTCAGTGGCGCGGTGCCCTTGATCGGTGAGGTGAGCACTTCGTCGCCGACTCGACGCAAGAACAACTCGGGCGAAAAACTAACCAGCTCTCCCTGCGGTGAGGAGACGTAGGCGGCGTAGGCGGGACGCAGTTTTACCACGCCGGCGCAGAACACGTCGAGCGGATCGCCACTGAAATCGGCTTCGAGTCGGGCACACAAATTCACTTGGAAAATGTCGCCGGCCGCAATGTGTTCTAGTGCTTTGCTGACCGCCTGCTG
>JAKPAQ010000419.1 GCA_029779385.1 Actinomycetes bacterium
ACGAACCGGCCTGAGCCGCATCGGTCGTCACGATGACTTCGCGCAGCGTGTTGTTGGTCGAGTGCAGACCCGAGAGCGAGCTCGGCTTGTCCGAACCGCCATACACGGTGACGTTGAAGGTCGAGATGCCGGAACCAGCGAAGTTGTCGTGCCAATCGTTCGGATACGACTTGTAGATCGTACCGCGACCGACTTCGCCGATCAGACTGGTGATCAGAGCGTTCGGGTCCGTAACGCCAAGCTGGCTGAGCAGCGAAGCTGCGCCACCATAGCCTACCCGGAAGATATTTTCCAGTTCGGTGCTGACGTCAGTCGGCGTCAGGTTGTGCTTGTTCATCGAACCGACGACGAGCTCACCACCGTCACCTGCACGACCGACCTTCTCCAGATCGATGTTGATCAGGAGCTGCTCTTCGCTTTCGGGCGGAACGAAGTTCGCGCGTTCATAGCGGTTCGAGTTCGGCAGGACGTTCGGGTCGAGACCCGGGGTCGGGATCAGAACCAGATCGGTCTGTTCGGCCTGGAGAACGTTGGTCGTTCCGTTGGTCGAAGGCGATACGGTCAGATCGATCGACTGGCCCTGACGCAGCTGGTTCGTGACCGGGCTGATGTCGGTCGTGAACGTGTTGCCGAGCGTCGCCGTCAGGGTCTGCAGGGCAGCGTTGCCGGGGTTAGCGGCTTTCAGCGAAACGATAGCAGCCTGGATAGCCGTCAGCAGTTCAGCGTAGGTGTTCAGTTCGCGGCCATCCGAACCGGGACGGTTATCAGTAGCAGCAGGGATGAACGGTGCGAGATCGAAGACCGCGCCGTTCAGCGTGAACTGCAGCTGCGAGAAATAAACGCCCGAGAGCGGCTGCGTGCCGTTGCTCTTGTCGTAGTTATCTTCGTTCATCGCCTGCAGTTCGACGCGTGCCGACTTTGTGGCGACCAGTTCGGGGTTCAGATAGTCCTGGTCGAACAGGACGGTGAAGTCCGATTCTTCCCAGCGGCTGTCAGCATTGCCCGTGTATTCCATGGCAACAGTCAGAGCCGAAAGGTTGCGTGCGCTACCGTTCGAATCGAGAGTCGTCATGTCCTGAATGGTCAGGTTGCCATCCGAATAGCGCGAAGCGATATGGACGTGATCGGTGATGTCCTTGGCATCG
>JAKPAQ010000263.1 GCA_029779385.1 Actinomycetes bacterium
CCGTCGAAGACGTAGTCGACTCGCAGTTTGATTGCGTCCGCTGGCCGCGCCGGCAGGCCTTGGGTTGAGGCGGTCGGTCGCGACCCGGTGGCCGTGGCGGTTGCTGTCGGCGTCGTCGCTTCGCTGGCCGAATCTGCTGTTGACTGTTGATCAACCCACCACGCGAGAATCAGCACGGCGATGATCGCTAGGGTCGTCAAAGTGCGCTTCACTCAAGGCACGCTACCGGCGGACCCCGCTAGGCTCACGTTTCGTGGAGCAACATGCAGAGAGCATCGGCGTCGAAGAACTCGCTGATCGAGTAGGGATGAGCGTTCGCACGGTCCGTTTCTACGCCGGCCGCGGCCTGATCCCCCCGCCGCGGCGCGAAGGCCGAAACGGCTACTACGGCCCCGACCACATTGCCCGCCTCGAACTTGTGCGCGAGCTGCAGGCGCACGGTTTTACCTTGCAGGCGATCGAAGGTTACCTAGAAAAGATCCCGGCAACCGCCAGCCCTGAAGACGTCGCCTTGCATCGCACCCTGCTCGCGCCGTGGATGCCAGACTTGCCCGAGTCGCTCGAACGAGCCGAACTGGATCTGCGTGCCGGACGCACACTTTCGGACTCAGATCTGGAGTTGCTGATCGCGATCGGCGTGGTCGAACCGACCCCCGATGACGATGTATTCAACTTGGCGCCCGCGCACCTAGCCATTGGGATCGGGTTCCTTGACGCCGAACTGCCAATCGAGGCGGCCCGTTCGGCCCGGACCATTTTTCTGGCGCATGGCACCGCAATCGCCCAAGAACTCACTGAGGTGTTCCGAGAGCAAGTCTGGCCGGCGCTGAAGTCTTCGGGCCATTCGAAGGAGTCGATTACCGCGATGGTCGAACGCTTCAAACCGCTGACCATCCAGGCACTGGTGACGGCCTATGAGCAAGCCGTCGACGAACAGAAACGAGAGACTATCCGCCGGCGCAGCTGAATCTAGTCAATTCGGCCCTACGCTGAGGCCATGAGTCGCTTCAGTCGGACCCGGGCCCGCCGGATTCTTTCCGCCGAGCTTGAGGCCGTCCGTCACCAGGACGCCGACTTTGATGCCGGCGATGTCACCGCTTTTACGCTTCCGTTGCTTGGCCGGGCCTTGTTGTTGGCTGCCGCCGGCGTGCTGCCGCTGATCGTCGTTCGAGTAGGCGATGAGACTGAAGAAGTACTGCTCCCACTGGTCGCGTCGTTCGCGTTGGCGGCGGTTTGCGCTGCGGTCGTGACGTGGCTGGTCGCCATCGTGTTTTCGGCGCTGATCACCATGATTCTTTACCGCAAACCTCCGCGCTCGATGTCAAAACTCGTCGTCCGCACCATCGATGACTCTTTTGAACGCGTCGAGAACGTGACCAGCAATCTGATGCTTTTGGCCTTGATCGCTGGCTTACTGGCCTTGGCGATCGGCCTGCCTGAGCGCAGTACCTCTGACCTAGAACACTCGGTAATCGAGGATCTGCTGGCTTCTCAAGTAACGGTTCTTCTTGGGGTACTCGCGGTCGCCTTCTTGGCCGAGGCCGCCCGGGCGGCCGCCGATATTGTCGACGACCAGTCGCCGGCACTCGCCTGGTTCTGGGCGTTGCTGATCACCGGTGGGGCGTGGGTAGTCGCAACCATCGCCGGGCCGCTGGAGTTCACTACGATGGTCCGGCGATTGTTAGTCGAATGGTTGCCGGCGACGGTCAACGACATGCCTCGAGCCGAGGCAATCAACGAGGTTATGCCCAGCGGAGCCCGCTGGATTGCCACCTTCGGCGCCTTGCCCGCGATCGCCGCGATTTGGTACTACCAAGCCAGGCGAAACAATGGGTTCGACGCACTCTCAGCGACACCAGGACCCGACGCCTAGATCCCCATCGACCGGCCGACGATCTCCTTCATGATTTCGGTGGTGCCGCCGTAGATCGTCTGGATCCGCGTGTCGAGGTAGGCCTTGCTGATCGGGTATTCGCTCATATAGCCGTAGCCGCCGTGCAATTGCACGCACGCGTCCGCGGTTCGCTTCTGCAGTTCGGTGGTCCACCATTTGCCGGCGGCCGCATCCTCGATCGACAAGGTCCCGGCCATGAGTTCGGTGACACTTCGGTCGACGAAAACCTGGGCGATCCGCTGCTCGGTCTCGAGTTCGGCCAGCGTGAACCTCGAGTTCTGGAAGGATCCGATCGGCTTGCCGAATGCCTTGCGGCTCTTCACGTAGTCCAAGGTCAGGTCGATCATCTGCCGGCAAGCGGCAGCGGCCACGACCGAAATAGTGAGTCGTTCCTGCGGCAGCTTCTCCATCAGGTAGATGAAGCCGTGGCCGGCTTCGCCGATGAGGTTCGTGGCCGGGACTCGCACGTTGTCGAAGAAGAGTTCGGCGGTGTCCTGGGCCTTCAAACCCATCTTGTCGAGGTTTCGTCCCCGCTCGAAGCCGGCCATTCCGCGCTCAAGCATGATCAGCGAGACGCCCATCGCGCCGGCGTCCGGATCGGTTTTCGCGGCCACGATCACCAGATCGGCGTTGATCCCGTTGCTGATGAAAGTCTTGGAGCCGTTGACGATGAAGTCGTCGCCGTCGCGGATCGCCGTCGTGGCGATGCTCTGCAGGTCTGAGCCGGTGCCTGGTTCGGTCATCGCGATCGCGGTGATGTATTCGCCGGAGCAGAACTTCGGCAACCAGCGCTGCTTCTGCTCCTCGGTGGCGTAACTGAGCAGGTAGCCCGAGACCAGATCTGTGTGCAGCGGGAAGCCGACTCCACTGGCGCCGGCCTTGGTCAGCTCCTCTTGCAGGACGACGTTGTAGCGAAAGTCGTTGGCTCCGCCGCCGCCGTACTCCTCGGGCATCATGAATCCGAGGATTCCCAGCGCACCGGCCTTGAACCAGACTTCGCGCGGCACGATCCCGTCGCGTTCCCACTGTTCATGGTTTGGGATTACTTCGGCTTCCATGAACGCGCGGACGGTCTGGCGAAAGGCCTCGTGCTCTGCCTCAAAGAGTGTGCGCTGCATCAGTTCTCCTAGTTTTGGAAGGCGATTTTGCGGTCGACCAGGTCGTCGACTTGCTCAATCCCCCAAGCAGAGAGCGCCTCGCGCGTGTTTGCGCCGGGAGCCTGCGGCGCCGAGCGGATGGCCGTCGGGGTGCCGGAAAAACGCGGAGCCGGGGCCGGCTGCGTGACTCCAAACTCGGTGACATAAGTCTGACGGGCCACGTTGTGCGGATGCACATAGGCGTCCTGCAGCGGCAGGATCGGAGCCACGCAGGCGTCACTAGCGCCGAACACTTCGGCCCATTCGTCTCTGGTTCGACTGGCGAACCATTCGGCCAACGCAGCGCGCAAGTCCGGCCAAGTGTTGAAGTTGTTCCGATCTGGCAGGTCGCCTAATCCGTCGGCCGCATACGCCTGCTGTAGCGCGTACCAGAACTGCGGTTCCAGTCCGCCGACGCTGACCCAGCCGCCGTCTTCGGTCTCATAGACGTCGTAGAACGGCGCGCCGGTGTCCAACAGGTTCGTGCCGCGAATCGGAGACCAGGCACCGGACTGCTCCATCGAAACGGTCATCGACAGCAGGTGCGCGACGCCGTCGGTGATCGCCGCGTCGACGACTTGGCCTTCGCCGCTAGCGCGGGCGTGAGTCAGTCCAGCGAGCACGCCCGCGACCAAGTACATCGATCCGCCGGCGAAATCGCCGAGCAAGTTCAGCGGCACTTGCGGTGGTCCGCCGGCGCGGCCGATCGGTTCGTGTCCGCCGGCAACGCCGATGTAGTTGATGTCGTGGCCGGCGAGGGCCGAGAGCGGTCCGCTTTGGCCCCAACCGGTCATCCGGCCGTAGACCAAACGCGGGTTCCGAGCCAGCGCGACGTCTGGGCCCAAGCCGAGTCGTTCCATCACGCCGGGACGAAACCCTTCGATGATGATGTCGGCCTTTTCGATCAGGTCCAGGACGAGTTCAACTCCCCCTGGTGCTTTCAGGTCGATGGCGGCGCTGGGCCGGTTTCGGCCGAGAATCTCCTTTTCTGCGGGCGCTGCTTTTAGCGCACTTCCCCCTGGTCGGTCGATCCGGAGGACGTCTGCCCCCAAATCGGCCAACATCATGGCGGCGAACGGTCCCGGTCCGATCCCAACCATCTCAATAACTTTTACCCCAGCTAGGGGCCCCGTGGTGTGCGTCACACAGTGATTGTGACAGTAGAACTGTCAGTATTCAATGGGTCGGAGTGCCGCTTCCCATTCCTGGGGTTGTGATCTGAGCCACAACCCGCTGTCTCCGTGGGATCATCGACATGGCACCATCCGTGTCACATCGGAAGTTGGTCCGGTGTGCGAACTTTTCGGGATCAAAATGCTTTCTGAACTGGCCTACACTCGCCGCGGCCAAGGCGAACCTCTAGTACTTCTGCACGGAATCGGGCACCGCCACGGCGCCTACGACCCTGTGATCGACGAGTTGGCCAAAGACTTCGACGTGATCGCCGCCGACCTGCCCGGCCTAGGCGATTCCCCCGGGCTGCCTGAAGGAGTCCCCTATACGACCGAAAACGTGGTTCGCGCTCTAGCCGAGAACTTCGACCGGTGGGGAATCAGTCGCCCGCATGTGGTCGGCAACTCCCTAGGCGGGATGTTCTCGATCGCGTTGGCGCAACTTGGGCACGTACGTTCGGCCACCTGCCTCGCACCGGCCGGCTACTTTCGGCCGTGGAGCTTACTGCGGGCCGGCGGCACGCTACTTCCGCTGAAACTTGGCAGCTACCTGCCCGCGGGCGCCCTACGTCAATTTTCAAAGTTGAAGTTCGGTCGCAAGTTCATCGGCTGGTCGCTCTACGCCCACCCCGAACGCCACGACAGCACATCCACGTTCGCCGACTCGATGGCGATGAAGCGCGGGCCCGGCTTCTGGGCATACTTCATGCGCTGCATTCCGCTAGGTTTCTCGACCCCGCGCGTCTTTAGGGGTGTCGCGACCGTGCCGATCACGATCGCTTGGGGCAACAAGGACCGCGTCCTGCACCCGACCCAAGCGCTGTTGGCTCGAAAGCGCTTGCGCGGAATCTCGTTCATTGGCTTGCTGGACTGCGGCCATGTGCCGATGGCCGACTCGCCGACTCAAGTCGTTGCCGCCATTCGCAGCACTGCGGCCAAAGCGGGCGGACAACTCAGCGCCTGACTGGTCGAAACTAACTGTTTCGCGCCAAGAACGCGGTGGTTCGCGGGTCGCGAGCAGCGGTGAAGAGCTGCTCCGGCGGCCCGGACTCAACGATCTGGCCGTTGGCCAGGAACACAATCCGGTCGGCACACTCGCGAGCAAACTCCATCTCGTGGGTCGCCATGATGATGGTTCGGCCTTCGCCCTTGAGGTCGCGCAACAGGTCGAGCACCTCAGCAACCAGAATCGGATCGAGCGCCGAGGTGATCTCGTCGAGCAGCAACAATTCTGGATCCATCGAAATGGCCCGCACGAGCGCGACTCGCTGCTGCTGGCCGCCCGAAAGTGAATCGGGGTAGGCGTGCGCCTTGGCCGCCAGACCCAGTCGGTCTAGCAATTCATGAGCACGACGGGTTGCCTCAGCCTTGGACGCGCCGTGGACTCGGCGCGGGCCAATCGTCAGATTCTGCAGCACGGTCAGGTGCGGGAACAGGTTGTATGACTGGAAAACCATCCCGATGCGTGCCCGAACCTCGTCAGGGTTGGCTGCCGGGTCGGCCAGGTCCAGGTCGCCCAAATGCATCTCGCCGTCGTCGATGATTTCGAGCAGGTCAACGCAACGAAGGAGCGTTGATTTTCCCGAACCCGAAGCCCCGATTAGGCAAACAATCTCACCGGATTCAACTTCCAGATCAATGCCGTCGAGGACGACATGGTCGCCAAAAGCTTTTCGGACGCCTTCGAGTCGCAACATCAGTTGCCTCCTTGGCGGCTAAGTTGACGAACCGTCAGCCAGTCAGTGAACCGCGCCAACGGGATCGTAACCACGATGAAGAAGCACGCCGCGACCGTCAACGAGGTCACGTTGAACGTCTGCGCCTGATAGACCGATGCCGCCCGCAGCGCTTCGACCAAACCGATCGTCGACACCAATGCGGTGTCCTTTTGCAGCGAGATGAAGTCGTTCATCAGCGGCGGGGTGACGTTTCGAATCGCTTGGGGCAAGATCACCCGATGCAGCGTCTGCGGGTAGGTCAGGCCGAGCGCGCGGCCCGCCGCCCACTGAGTCGGATGAATCGACATCAGGCCCGCCCGCATCACTTCGGCGACGTAAGCGCCGTAGCTGAGGGTCAGCGAAATGACGCCGAGCCAAAACAAACTGGTCGGGATCCCGGGCAGACCGAGCGCCGGGAACCCGAACCCGATCAGCATGACCACCAGGATCGTCGGGATCCCACGGAAGACGTCGGTGTAGACCGTCGCCATCGCCTTGAACGGAGCCAAGGCAGGCGACGGATAAATCCGAACGACGGCCACCAGCAAAGCCAACGGCAGTACGAGCGCTTCGACCGTCATGAAGAGTCGCACGTTCAACCAGAAGGCGTCACGAATCGCCGGAAAGGAGGCTTTGGCGTGCTCCCAGCTAAAGAAGACCTCGCGAAAGCGCGGCCAACCTGGGGCCGAAGTGATCAACCAAACCGACAGGCCGAGCACGACGATGCACGAGATTGCGCCGACCGCGAATCGACGCAGGTGGCGCTTGCGGCGCCAGCGGTCCCGTTCAACCTGCCGCGCCGATGGTGCCGGCAGACTCACAACCGGTTGCCTACTTCAGTACTGGCGCCGACGCCGATTCCGAAAGCCACTTGGTTTCCAGATCGGTGAGGGTTCCGTCTTCGGTGAGGCCTTCGATGGCCTGATCAACGCAACCAGTCAGCTTGCTGCCCTTTTCGAGGAGCAAGCCGAACTGCTCTGGTTCACCCCCATCGAACTGGAACTGGCCGGCGATCTTCGCGCCAGTTAGTTCGGCCGCGACCAAGTAGAAGGCGGTCGGCAGGTCAGAAACAAAGCCGTCAACCTGTTTGTTCTCAAGCGCAAGTGCAGCCTTGGTCGTGTCGTCGTAGACCAACGGGGCTTCTTCAGTGCCGAGGCTCTCGATCGCCTTCAGCGAGGTGGTGCCGATCTGCGCACCGAGGCTGGCGGTCTTGAAGTCGGCCAAGCTATCGGCGTTGGCGTACTTGGAATCTTCACGAACGATGATCGCTTGGGCCGCGGAGTAGTACGGCTTCGAGAAGTCGACGGCCTCGCGGCGTTCCTTGGTGATCGAGATCTGGTTGATGTCGAAGTCGAACGCCTTGGCGCCTGGCTGGTAGGACGTGTTGAACGGAACCTTGGTCCAGACGACGTCGCTGGCCTCAAAGCCCATCTTTTTAGCCACGGCGTAGGCGACGGCGGACTCGAAACCCTTGCCGTTGCTCGGGTCGTTGTCGACGAACCACGGTTCAAACGCCGGGTCGTCGGTGGCGACAGTGAGTTTACCGGCGGTCTTGACCGGAAGTTTGTCAACGGCGCAGTCGCTGGCCGAAGGCGCAGACGCGTCATCTTTGGATTCAGTCGCGGGGGCGCAAGCGGCAGCGAAGGTCAACAGGACTGCGGCCGGGGCAATCGCCCAGCGGCTAAGGGAAGAACGCAACATGATCCGAATCCTACGACCTCGGGTCGATTTGTTTGGCATTCGTAGGGACTTTGGACGGGTGAAGCCCGCATACGGATGGGGCGGATGGCAGCGAGTTCTGGACGATCGAGAGACACGACACACCTAGCTTGTTACCTTGGAACTGATAAATCATGCCTAGAAGCGATCTGGCATTGTTTTAAGGAGTCCGGAATGGCAAAGCGCCGCGTTGTCGCTCTCTCAGCGACCCGAGAGGCACTGGGCGTTCTCGGCACCCAGATCCGCGCTGCCCGCCATGAGCGCGGGTGGACTGCCGCTGAGCTTGCCGAACGTATCGGCGTCTCGCAATCGACTGTCTTGGCTATCGAAAACGGTGCGCCCGGTACGGCCATCGCGAATGTGTTCAACGCTGCCGTCATGGCTGGGGTGCCCCTGTTTGGCACTGAGGATCGAGCTGAACTCGCACGCATGCGGCGTGCCGGAGAGGAACGTCTCGCGCTTCTAAACTCGCGCGTCTACCACCCACGAAAGGAGACTCCCGATGACCGATTCTGAGCGGGTTTTCGTCTGGACGTGGCTTCCCGGACAGGTGGAACCGGTAGTTGCTGGCGCATTAGAACGACGTGGTGACCGGCAAGTGTTTTTCTACGCCCAGTCCTATCGAAGCCGACCTGACGCCATCGATCTGTACACGCCGGAGTTGCCGCTGCGCGCAGGTTTCATCGAGCCGAAGGGTTCATTGACTCTTGCTGGGTGCCTCAAGGATGGCACTCCGGACTCGTGGGGGCGCCGGGTTATCGAGGCTCGCCGCGGGACTGGCGAAAGCGATCTCCTCGAAGAGGAGTACATGCTGCTTTCGGGTAGCAACAGGTTCGGCGCCATCGACTTCCAGAGCTCTCCTACCGAGTATGTCTCTCGCGCAGAAACCGCATCGCTGGATGAACTGCACGAGGCGGCTGCCCGTCTCGAGAGCGGGCAGCCTTTGAGCCCGGTGATGCAAGAGGCACTACTGCGCGGGACTTCGATCGGCGGTGCGCGCCCGAAGGTTCTCGTGGAGGACGGGCAAGGAGTTCAGTGGATCGCGAAGTTGTCCTCCGCGACTGACCGTGTTTTCCATGTGGTCAACGCGGAAGGGGCAGCGATGGAATTGGCCCGGCGTGCCGGCTTGCGGGTTCCAGAGACAGTTGTCACCGAGTCACTCGGTAGGGACGTCCTTCTTGTCCGACGTTTCGACCGCGAACCCGACGGGTGCCGCCATCACGTGGTCTCTGCCCTGACTATGTCTGGCGAGGACGAGATGGGTGCGCGCTATGTCACCTACCCTTCAGTTCTTGAAGTGCTTCGGCGTTACACAGCGCCAGGTGACACCGGTGTCGGGCGAGAGTTGTTCGAGCGGATCGCGTTCAACATCGCGATAAGCAACTCAGGTGACCACGCTCGAAACCATGCTGCCTTGTGGGACGGGAAGCACCTGACGCTCTCGCCGGCCTACGACCTTGCGCCCGGGCTGCGTTCGGGAGATTCATCGGAGCAGGCCATGTGGTTTGACGCGAAAGGCACACACCGGCGAAGCAACTTCGCAGAACTGGTTTCATTCGCGCATGAGTACGACCTCACGGTCGTGGAGGCGCGCGACGTGATCGACGGCCTCGTGGAGTCCATCCATGAGAATTGGGACGAATCCGTTGAGGTTTCCAGACTCAGCGATGTGGACGCCAAACACTTGTGGCACCGGCAGATTCTTCCCGCCTCAGCGTTCTATGACTACGGCCCAAGGCCGTATTCGGGTTAGTTCCCATCGGCGTCAGACTTGAACCCTGCGACGAGGCAGCGAATTCCTGAATACCGTTGCATATGCACACAGTTGCATATAATCTCGGTGCATGGCCTTGGAGCACGCGATTTTGGTTTCGCTGAGCGAACGTGCAGCCAGCGGCTATGACCTAGCGCGCCGGTTCGACGCGTCGATCGGCTTCTTTTGGCCGGCAAGCCACCAACAGATTTATCGAGTGCTTTCACGGATGCAAGACTCCGGCTGGATTTCAAGCACCGTCCAAACTCAGGACGGTCGCCCCGACAAGAAGACCTACGCGATCACCGCTGCCGGCAGCACCGAACTGGATCGGTGGGCCGCAGAGCCGAGCAACCGCGAGGCCCTGCGCAGCGACTTTGCGGTCAAACTCCGTGGCTTTCGCGACTCGGAAAGCATCTTGATTGACACGCGCAACCGAAAAGCCGACCACGAACAACGGCTCAAGGAGTACGAAGAAAGCCAAGCGAAGTTCTACCCGGACCCGGCCAAACTCACCGGCACCGACCTAGGCGCTTGGCTGGCGCTACGCGGCGGAATCCACTCAGAACTTCAAGGCATCGCCTGGTGCGAGGAGATCCTCAAGCACCTCGAAGGGCGCGAATCCCGATGACCAACACGATCGTGCCGAACGTCAACGCCGTGACGATCAAGACCAGGTGCACCCAGAAGAACGAAGTGGGCGCCTGCCACTTCACTGCCTCGGCCCACGCCCGGTCGTCGTCGACGATCGCTTTGAAGAACCGCGGCCAAATGACGATGTTGAACACTCCGGCGGCGATCAATAGCCAAGCCGCAAACTTTCCAATCACCTACGCATTCTCGCAGCCGAAAGGAATCGACCAATGAAGGCCTTCCGCGAACTAATCGAGAACGGAGTCGCCACCGGCGAACTGACCGGTCTTGACGATGTCCTAGCCGAAGACGTGAGCTTCAGCAGCCCCGTGGCGTTCAAGCCGTACGAGGGTCGCCCGATCGTGGCAGCGATCCTGCGCGGAGTGTCCCGCGTGTTCACCGAGTTCACCTACGTTTGGAGCGCCGAGGAAGAGAACCGCAGTGCGCTGATGTTCGAGTGCAAGGTTGGCGACGTTTCGGTCCAAGGCTGCGACTTCATCACCACCAACGACGCCGGCCAGATCTCAAACTTCGTCGTCATGGTGCGCCCCCTGTCGGCCGCAAACGCCGTCGCCGAGGCGATGGCCGCCCAGTTCCCCCAAATCCAAGCCGAAGCAATCGAGGCCATGAAGTGACCGACTACCCCCACCTGCTCAGCCCGCTCGACCTCGGCTTCACCACGCTGCGCAACCGCGTCGTGATGGGTTCGATGCACACCGGCCTCGAAGACCACGCCCGAGACATTCCGAAACTGGCGGCCTACTTCGCCGAACGCGCCCAGGGCGGCGTCGCGCTGTCGATCACCGGCGGGTTCGCGCCCAACTGGCGTGGCTGGCTGCTGCCGTTCGGCTCCGAAATGAGCCAAGGCCGCCAAGCAGATCGTCACCGCACCGTCACCGACGCCGTGCACGAACACGACGGCAAAATCGCCTTGCAGATCCTGCACGCTGGCCGCTACGGCTACTCGCCGTTCAAAAAGGGCGTCTCGAAAATCAAGTCGCCGATCACCCCGTTCAAGGTTTCACCAATGTCGACGCGCGAGGTCGACCGCACCGCGACGGACTTCGCCAAATCGGCCGCGCTGGCCAAGCGGGCCGGCTATGACGGCGTCGAGATCATGGGCTCTGAGGGCTACCTGATCAACCAGTTCCTGACCGCCCGCACCAACGACCGCACCGACGCGTGGGGCGGTTCGGCCGAGAATCGGATGCGTTTCCCAGTCGAGATCGTGCGCCGAACCCGCGAACTGGTCGGCGAAGACTTCATCATCCAGTACCGAATCAGCCTGCTCGATCTGGTCGACAACGCCCAGACTTGGGAAGAGACCGCCGAACTTGCCCGCCTGCTTGAGGCGGCCGGCGTGACCATCTTCAACACCGGCATCGGCTGGCACGAGGCTCGCATCCCCACGATCGTCACCAGCGTCCCGCGGGGGGCGTTCTCGTGGGTGACCGCCAAACTCAAGGCCGAAGTTTCGGTGCCGGTGGTCGCGTCGAACCGCATCAACACCCCAGAACTGGGCGAGCAGATCATCGCCAGCGGTGAGGCCGACCTGATCTCGATGGCTCGGCCGCTGCTGGCCGATGCCGAGTTCGTCAACAAGGCCGCCGAGGGTCGCGCCGACGAGATCATCACTTGTATCGCCTGCAACCAGGCCTGCCTCGACCACACGTTCGCCAACAAGCGCGCCAGTTGCATGTTGAACCCCAGGGCCGGCCACGAGACCGAACTGATCTTGTTGCCAACTCGCGAAAAGAAGCGGATCGCCGTCGTTGGTGCCGGCCCGGCCGGCCTAGCCGCGGCCGTCGAGTCCGCCGGTCGCGGCCACGAAGTCGAACTGTTCGAGGCCCTCGATCAGATCGGCGGCCAGTTCCGGCTCGCCATGCAGATTCCGGGCAAAGAAGACTTCGCCGACACGATCCGCTACTACGAGACCATGCTGCCCAAGCGCGGCGTGAAAGTTCACTTGAACACTTGGGCCACCGTGGAAGATCTGGCCAAGTTCGATGAGGTCGTCCTGGCCACCGGCGTCACCCCGCGAGTCCCCGAAATCGCCGGCGTCGACCACCCCAGCGTCATCACCTACCAGCAGTTGATTCGCGATCAGGCGCCAGTCGGCGAACGCGTCGCCGTGCTCGGTGCCGGCGGCATCGGCTACGACGTTTCCGAATACCTGCTGCACGACCGCGAAGAGTCGCTCGAGCATTGGATGGCTCGCTGGGGCGTCACCGATCCGGCGATCGAACGCGGCGGCTTGGCCACCAAGGTCAAGACCGAACCGCGCCGGGCGGTCACTTTGCTGCAACGTAAGAGCACTTCGTTCGGCAAGGATCTCGGCAAGACGTCCGGCTGGGTCCACCGCACCACGTTGAAGGATTCGGGCGTGAACTTCGTCGGTGGCGTCCGTTACGACCGGATCGACGACGACGGCCTGCACGTGACCATCGGCGCGGACGGCGATTCGCCAGAATCTAAAGTGATCGCCGCCGACACGATCGTGCTGTGCACCGGCCAAGAGTCAGTGCGCGACCTTGTTGAACCGCTGACCGCGGCCGGCCTCTCGGTTCACATCATCGGCGGCGCCGACGTGGCCGCCGAATTGGACGCCAAGCGAGCAATCAAGCAGGCGACGGAGTTGGCTGCGGTCTTGTGAGCTAACTCGCCAGGCGTGATAGACCAGCAACATGGCCAAACGGGTGGTGCTGTTGCGCGCAGTCAATGTCGGCGGCGCGAAGTTGCCGATGGCTCAACTTCGCGAGATCGCCGAGAACCTCGGCGCCAGCAACGTCTCGACCTATATCGCCTCTGGCAACCTGCTTTGCGACGTCGGCGAACCGGACGCGTTCGACCGCGCGCTCGAGCAGGCGATCGAGGACGAGTTCGGTTTCTTCCGCGAAGTCATCAGCAGGTCGCCAGCCGAGCTAGCCGAAGCGTTGACGGCGCACCCGTTCGTCATCGAAACCGAGCCGAAGTTTCACTACGTCTACTTCCTGTTGGGCGAACCAACGCCCGCCCAAGAAGACGCCCTGTTGGCTCGGGGCCTGCCCGAAAAACTCGCGGTGATCGGCCGCGACCTGCACATCGCCTACCCCGATGGGGTCGCCTGCTCGAAACTCACCCCGGCGATGATCGCCAAGACGCTAGGCAGTCACGGAACAGGCAGAAACCTCAACACGGTGGCAAAACTCATCGAACTGGCCCGCGACTGATTACGGCCTCGGCCTAGCTCGGCTCAGCTGAGCTGGCGAAGGCGAACGGTCTCGGGCAAGGCCGCGAGTTCGTTGAGGACTTCGGCGCCAACCTCGGCCGAAATATCAGTGACCACATAGCCAAGTTCACCCTTGGTGGCCAACTGCTGACCTTCGATGTTCACGCCGTGATCACCCAAGATCGTGTTGATCCGCGCCAAGACTCCTGGCGCGTTCGCGTGCACATGCGCCAACCGGTGACGTTCGGGGTCCGAAGGCAACGCCAACTCTGGGAAAGTGACCGAAAGTGAGGTCGTGCCCGCTTTGGCGTAAGCGCGAAGTTTCGACGCGACGAAGCGGCCAATGTCCTGCTGGGCTTCCTCGGTCGAACCGCCGACGTGCGGGGTCAAAATGACGTTGGGGATGCCGCGCAGGTCCGACTCGAACGGGTCCCCTTGCGCCTTAGGCTCAACCGGGAAAACGTCCAAAGCCGCACCCGCAATGTGGCCGGACTTGAGGTGACGGCTCAACGCCTCGGTGTCCACGGCGATGCCGCGCGACAAGTTCATGAACAGCGCACGCGGCTTCATCGCCCGCATCTGATGGTCACCGAACAGACCAGCGTTGCCCGGGCGACCATCGACGTGCAGCGAGACGACGTCAGCGTCAGCCAACAACTCTTCGAGAGTCGCGCACTTGCGGGCGTTGCCCAGTGCCAACTTGTCGTCGATGTCGTAGAAGATCACCGACAGGCCCAAGGCTTCGGCGATCACCGAAAGTTGGCTGCCGATGTTGCCGTAGCCGACGATGCCGAGCGTGCGGCCACGAACTTCGTGGCTACCTGCGGCCGACTTGTTCCAGACGCCGTCGTGCATGGCGGTGGACTTTTCGTGCAGGCGCCGGGCGAGCGAGATGATCTCGGCAATCGCCAGTTCAACCACGCTGCGAGTGTTGGAGTAGGGGGCGTTGAAAACGGCGACACCGTAAGCGTTCGTGGCGGCCAAGTCAATCTGGTTGGTGCCGATGCAGAACGCACCAATCGCCAATAGATCCGGGGCGTTGGCAAGAACCCGTTCGGTGACGTAGGTCGTCGAGCGTATGCCGAGGAGGTGAACCCCTTGGATCGCTTCGATCAGTTCGTCTTCGCTAAGGGCCGCGCTGCGAGTCTCTACTTGGTAGCCCTTATGGCGAAGGAAGTCGGCGCCGTCGGCATGGATGTTCTCCAGCAGCAGTACCTTGACGTCCTCGTCAGCGATTCGTGAAAGCGGAATGTGGACCCCGTGGTCCACCTGAGTGTTTCCTGGCATGGTCATCATCGTCATTGTTTAGTGGCCTCCGGTCAGCGGAAATGGGCTGACATGGGGCCCAGGCGAACGGTCCCGAAGTCTTGCAGTCCAACCGCTCCCTGGTGGTAACCACCTCAACGCCAGTCGCGGACGAACTCGACCAGTCTAACCGGCTTCGCCTAAGCGCGAGGCCAGGTCCGCGAGTTGGACACTCAGTGTGTTCCCCACGAGTAGGTCTGCTTCTGCAGTTTGAGATAGCCCAGCATCTCGGTCGAGCCCACGCCGGCGATCGTTCGGATTCGATCGGACATGAGTTCGATCAGGTGATCGTCGTCCTTTGCTACGAACTCGGCGATGATGTCGTACCGGCCGGCGGTGATCACCACATAGGAAAGTTCGTCAATTTCGGCCAGTTCGCGGGCGACCTCGCGCACGTCTCCGGTCACGTTGATGCCGAGCATGCCCTCTCGGGCAAATCCGAGTTTGAGTGGATCGGTCACCGCGACGATCTGCATCACGCCCTCTTCGACCATCTTGAGCACGCGTTGGCGAACCGCCGCCTCAGACAAGCCCACCTTTTGCGCCAAGGTCGCATACGGGGTGCGGCCGTCGAGTTGCAGCAGTTCGATCAGTTGGCGTGAAATCGCGTCAACCGCCATCGTTTACGCCTCGCCTTGAAAACGTGCTAAGGCTTCGGCCGGGATTTCCTGATCGAGGTTCGCCAGCCGAACCTGGCCTTGCGCGATCAGCTTCTGGTCTTGGTTCACCGAATCAAGGTGCCAAAGTTGCTGAGATCGGCCGCGGTGGATTGGCGTTGCCGTCGTCGTGATGGTGTCGCCGATCGCGGCCTGGCGCAAGAAGTCGGTGGAGTTGTTCGTGCCGACGACCACGCCTTTGGTGCCCAACCAGATTTGGCCGGCAATGCTCGCGGTTGATTCATGAACCGCGCAATAGATGCCCCCGTGTGGGATGCCGAAAGGTTGCAGGTGGTTTTCGGTGATGGTGAATTTGACGACGACTCGATCGGCATCGAGTTCAACATGTTCAACACCGAGTAGCCCGTCAAGGCCAGGCAGAGTGGTCATCTGTGAACTCTATCTAGATGTGACGGCCGCCACCTTGGATTTGATACCCATGGGGGGTATGCTGATTTCGATCAATGAAGGAGTCGAAGACATGGCCCACCCCGGTTACGAGAGCGACAAGGCAGCAGTACTCAAACGCCTCGCCCGGATCGAAGGCCAAGTTCGCGGAATCACCCGAATGGTCGAATCCGACACCTACTGCATCGACGTGCTAACTCAAATCAGCGCCTCCACCAAAGCCCTAGAGGCCGTCGCGCTGAAACTGCTCCACGAGCATCTGGCCCACTGCGTGGCCGACGCCGCCGCCAAAGGCGGACCCGAAGCCGAACTAAAAATCAAAGAAGCATCTGACGCGATCGCGCGTCTAGTCAGGAGTTGAAATGAACACCCAAACCTGGACCGTCAACGGAATGACCTGCGGACACTGCGTCGGCGCGGTAACCGAAGAGGTCCAAGCAATCAGCGGCGTTGAAAAGGTCGAAGTTGACCTCGCCTCCGGATCGCTGACCGTCACCAGCGCTGCCCCACTAGCCGAAGCAGATGTGGCCGCCGCGGTCGACGAGGCTGGTTACGCGCTGGCCGGGCCAAACGACCTGCCGTTGGTATGAGCGACACCAGTTTCCGCCTCGACATTGGTGGAATGAGTTGCGCCTCCTGCGCGGCCCGAATCGAAAAGAAACTGAACCGTCTTGACGGCGTCGAGGCGACCGTCAACTACGCCACCGAGAAGGCGACAGTTCACACCGACGGCTCGGTTGGCGCCGACACACTGATTAAGACGGTCGAGAACACCGGCTACAGCGCCCACGTCCACGACCCGCATGCGGCCGAACACGGCGAGCACGGCGGCCTGCACTCGGCCGAATCGATGCGCAAACGGCTAATAGTCGCCGCGATTCTGACCATCCCAGTCATTGCGATCTCGATGGTTCCGGCCCTGCAGTTTTCCGGCTGGCCGTGGGTAGTTTTCGCCCTCACCACTCCCGTGGTGTTGTGGTGCGCTTACCCGTTCCACTGGTCGGCCTGGCTGAACCTCAAACACCGGGCCGCCACCATGGACACGCTCGTCAGCATGGGCGTCGGCGCCGCCTACCTGTGGTCGGTCGTCCAGCTCTATTTGGGCGCGACCAGTGGCCACGGCACCGGCCACCAGCACTACTACTTCGAGACTGCGGCCGCGGTGACGATGTTCATCCTCGCCGGCCACTACCTCGAGGCTGGCGCGAAGCAACGGTCGAGTGCGGCCCTTCGCGCGCTGATGGATCTAGGCGCCAAAGACGTCGTCGTGCTGCGTGACGGTCGCGAAGTTTCCATCCCGATCAACGACCTTCACGTCGGGAACGAGTTCATCGTGCGCCCCGGCGAAAAGATCGCCACCGACGGGGTCGTGATCGAGGGAAGTTCGGCCGTCGACGAAGCAATGCTCACTGGCGAGTCCGTCCCGATCGACGTGACTACCGGCTCGAACGTCACCGGTGCGACCCTCAACCAGTCTGGTCGGCTCGTGGTCAGGGCAACGGCCGTCGGCCAAGACACGGCGCTGGCCCAAATGGCCAAACTGGTCGAAGAAGCCCAAGAGGGCAAAGCCGATGTGCAGCGACTGGCCGACCGGATCTCGGCGTGGTTCGTGCCGGGCGTCATTGCCATCGCCGCGTTGACCTTGCTGGTTTGGCTTATCGTTGCGCCCGGCATTGGTGCGTTCGAGGCGGCTGTCGCGGTGCTGATCATCGCCTGCCCGTGTGCGCTCGGACTGGCCACGCCGACCGCACTGATGGTCGGCACCGGTCGCGGTGCCCAACTAGGAATCCTGATCCGCGGTCCGCAGGTGTTGGAGTCGACGCGTCAGATCGACACGATCGTGCTGGATAAGACCGGCACGATCACCAGCGGACAAATGGCGGTTGCTCACGTTGATCCGGCCGATGGCGTCGAATCAAGCGAACTTCGCCACTTTGCTGCGGCCGTCGAATCGGCCTCAGAACATCCGGTGGCACACGCCATTGCCGCGCTCGAGGAACCGGCCAAGGTGACCGACTTCGTCAACCACCCCGGCCAAGGCGTCGAAGGAGTCGTTGACGGCAAACGCGTCCGCGCTGGTCGGCCGAGCTGGCTAAACACCGCCGACCGCCCAGACCGAAACGGCACCGTCATTGCGGTCGCGGCTGATGACCGAATCCTCGGCACCATCACCGTGGCCGACCAAGTCAAAGAAAGTTCGGCCGGTGCGGTTCGCGACCTACGCAAACTGGGTCTCGAACCGATCCTGTTGACCGGAGATAACCGGCGCGTCGCCGAATCGGTCGCCAAGGAAGTTGGCATCGAACAAGTGCACGCCGAGGTGACTCCCCAGGACAAACTCGACGTAGTCCGCCAATTGCGCGAGCAAGGCAAAGTAGTGGCGATGGTCGGCGACGGCGTCAACGACGCAGCTGCGTTGGCCGGGTCTGACCTCGGCATCGCAATGGGCACCGGAACTGACGTGGCGATCGCCGCCAGCGACCTGACGCTGGTCCACGGCGACCTGGCCACCGCAGTGACTGCCGTCGAGCTCTCCCGAGCGACCCTGCGCACCATCAAAGGCAACCTGTTTTGGGCGTTCGCTTACAACATCGCCGCGATCCCGCTGGCGGCCTCTGGCGCACTCAACCCGATGATCGCTGGCTTTGCCATGGCGGCCAGTTCGGTTTTCGTCGTGACCAACTCACTTCGGTTGCGCCGTTTCGGTCGCTGATCGATTAGATGTGACCGGATCGGCCAAGACGTGCAAGAATCGGCCGAGTCCGCTCAGGCGCCGCCGGGCGCAAACGACCACCCAGGGGTAAAAATGACTATTCGCACCGCAACTATCGCCATCGCGGCAATTGCCCTTTCAACCGGCCTCAGCGGATGCGGTGGCGGTCAGTCAGTCGCCGAAGCATGCAAAGTCGCGGAGAAAGAAGTGAAGGCGGCCACTGCGGATCTAGGCACGGTCGATCCGACAGATCAGACCGCTGCCGCAGAAAACCTTGACTCAATGGCAAAGGCCCTCGAAGACACCCAAGCCAAAATCGACAACCAGGAAGTAAAGGACGCGCTCGGCGACCTCGCGGCCGAATTCAAAAAGCTGAAGCCGATCTTGCTTAAGGTTCAGTCCGCCGGCACCGATCCTGAAAAGCTCCAGGCCGTTTCGGGAGAAATGTCGAAGATCTCCAAGAGCATCCAAGAAAAGGGCGAGACGATCGACCAACTCTGTAACTGATCGCCGCGGCTCAGGTTCGGGGCTACGCTGACGCCATGCCCCTTCTCTCCTGCACTGGCTCGGTAACCATCTTCGAACGAATTGCCATCGGCGAGGACGCCGTCGCCACAGTCAAGATCGTTGACGAGGCTGGCGAGGTGCTGGCTGCGACGGCAATCGAAGCAGCTGGCGTACCGGTCGACTTCTCGGTTCAGATCGATCCGGCCCTAGTAACCGGCGACTTGTTCGTCTGGGGAATGTTGCGCACTGAGGTCGGCGTCTGGGGCACCTTGGAGCTGGTCAAGTACGCCGAAGGTGAAGCGATCCGTCTCGTCCGAGTCGAGGACTGAGTTTGCCGCGACCTGGACCGAACGCAACCGGGCTGACCCCCGAGGAGCTGGCCGCCGACAACTCGGCGACGCTCGCGCGGATCGCCCACCTCCTCAAGCCCTACCGAAGGTCGCTTCTAGCGGTAGCCGGGGTCGTAGTTCTGGCCGCGATCTTGAACTCGATCGTGCCGTTCTTGACGCGAGCGGTTTTCGACAAAGCGCTATTTGGGGCCGGCGGACCCGATCTGCCCCTCCTTGGCTGGCTAGTTGCCGGCATGTGCCTGCTGCCGATCTTGGCTGCCGGGTTGGGCATCGCCCAAAACTGGCTGACGTCGACGATCGGCAACTCGGCGATGGCCGATTTGCGAAGTGAACTTTTCGCTCACTTGCAGAAGATGGAACTGGCCTTCTTCACCACCACGAAGACCGGCACCATTCAGTCGCGGCTGGCAAACGACGTGGCCGGCGTTCGAACTGTACTAACCGATACCGCGACTTCGATCCTGCAAAACAGCGTGACCGTGACGGCCGCTTTCATCTCGATGGTGATCCTGTCGTGGGAGTTGACCCTGCTGACGCTCGTCTTGATGCCGGTGTTCATCTGGCTGCAGTTGAAGGTAGGCCGGCGCCGCCAGCAACTGGCTCGGCGGACTCAGGAGAACCTCTCGGAAATGACCGCAATCACCGAGGAGTCACTCAGCGTTTCGGGAATCTTGCTATCGAAAGTTTTCAACCGCAGCGAGGCTGAAGCTCAGCGCTACCGGCAGGCAAACCTCGAACAAACCAAACTTCAAATCAACCAGGCAATGACCGGGCGGATGTTCTTTGCCACCGTCCAAACCTTCTTCGCGATCACCCCGGCCATCATTTACCTCGTTGCCGGATTGATTTTGGGCGGCAGGCTGCCTGGCGATTCCGCCGCCTTGACTGCCGGCACGCTCGTGGCTTTCACCACCGTCCAGGCGCGCCTGCAAATGCCGCTGCTTCAACTCATGCGGGTTTCGCTGGACGTACAGACCTCGTTGGCGCTTTTCCGCCGAATCTTCGAATACCTCGACTTAGAACCGGCGATCTTCGATCGGCCCGAAGCCAAGACCGTAACCCCGGCAGAACTGAGGGGCGAAATCGAATTTCGTGGAGTCTACTTCCGTTACCCCAAGCCGCGCATGCTCACCGGCGCGAGCGAAGGCGGCCGGTTTGGCGACGTGGCCGAACCGCTCGAATCCCCTGCGAACGTCGACCCTGACGCGTGGACGCTATCTGACCTCGACCTCACAATCGGCCCGGGTCAACTTGCCGCGATCGTGGGCCCCTCAGGCTCTGGCAAGACCACCGCGACCTACCTCGTGCCGCGGTTCTATGACGTGAGCGATGGCCAGGTACTCATCGATGGCATTGATGTCCGCGACATCACCTTGTCCTCGTTGGCCGACTGCGTCGGCATGGTCACTCAGGAGCCGTACCTTTTTCACGGCACGATTGGCGACAACATCGCCTACGCAAAGCCGGGGGCGGCTGCCGACGAAATCGTCCAAGCGGCCAAGGACGCCAACATTCATGACCGGATCATGAGTTTTCCCGACGGTTACGACACGATCACCGGCGAGCGTGGCTACCGGCTTTCCGGGGGCGAAAAGCAGCGAATCGCGATCGCTCGAGTTTTATTGAAGAATCCCCGAATCCTGATCCTTGATGAAGCCACTAGCGCGCTCGACAACGAAACCGAGCGTCTAGTCCAGGAAGCGCTTGAACGCGCCACCACCGGGCGAACCACTTTGGCGATCGCGCACCGCCTGACCACCATCCATAACGCAGACGTCATCTTTGGCCTGGCTGCTGGACGTGTCGTCGAGCGAGGCACCCACGAAGAACTGATGGCCGACCCCGACGGCCTCTATGCGCGGCTCTACAAGGAGCAGTTCATCGCCCGGCGCGAACCACCGCCAACTTCCGGAGAAAACCCGCCATTTCTACCGTTGCGCGCAGATATCTGCCTTTGACCGGCACGAACTTCGTGAACATCGTGACGTGAGCACCAAAGTGCTGTAAGAATCTGGCGCATGAGTGTCGTCCAATTGGCTGCTGCGGCCATCTTGGCGATTTCGGTTTTGTTTATCCGCTGGCGCCGGCCCCAGTTGGCGCTGACGGTAATGCTGATGATCCTTGCCGCGATCGGCTGGAACCTAATTCGTGGCTTTCGTGAACCCGGTGACTTCTCACCCGGAATCCTGACTGCCCTAAACGTCATGTGCGTCCAGGCGGCCTCGGTCATGTTCTTCGCCACCTGCCGCCGGCTGGTTCATGGCCGCTGGCGGGCATCGTTCCTCTGGTGGGCCGGGGTCACCGTTTTTGCGATTCTGTGTGGCCTTTCGATGCTGCCAGTGTTTGGCATCACCACTGGGGAGAGCTACTACACAAGTTGGGCATTTGTCGTCCACTTGATTTACTGCTTCGTCTTGCTTGGACTTGGCGCGTTCACGTTGATGACCCGCCAACATGATCCGTCAAACCATGTACGTCGCTATATCGCCGGCACCGAGATCTGTCTCGTGGTCTTGTTGGCGCTGCAAATGACACTGCCAGACCTTGCGCCGTTAGCCACAGTCCCACTGGGTCTACTGGCGGTTTGGACGACCGGCCACGTCCCAGAATGGTCGAGATCAAGTGCTCGGGCCGATCGTCTCGTCGACTCGATCGGTGTCTTCATTTTGGTCGTTGACAGCGACGGACTACTCCTCGACTGGAATGGCCCGGCCGCTAGTTTGCTGGCCCTGTCGGGCATCACGGCCGAACAAGGCCTAGACATCCACAAAACGCTCGGAGTTAAGCCGCCTTTCAACGACAACTCAATCGTTGAGTTGACCGCGAGCGGTGGCTTGTTGCGCACCACGATGACCGTGCACCGGGTCGACCCGACGTCGCTAGATCATGATCTGGTGCTTATGCTGCGGCCGCTCAACTCGTCGATGGAAAGCAGTTCCTTCCCGCCGGTTTCAGGCGTTTTGGCTGGCTACGACCCCGCTACTCAGACTCTCTGCCGCCGCACCGCGATGGAGGAGATCCGCACCGCCGCCGACAACAATTCACAGATCATCAGAGTCGACGTCAGGAGTGCCGCCAGCGATCGCGCCGACGACCTGATGTTCGTGGTCGCTCGTCGCTTGGAGGCTCGCGCGGCAGACTTGGGCTGGCCGGATATGCAGTGGGCTCGGCTCGATACTTGGACCTTCATCGGGGTCCTCACAAATGACCATTCCGTAGCCGTGATGCCGCCGCAGGTCGAAGTCACCGATCTTGGAGTCAGCCTGAGGATTTCGGCGATAGTGCCGACTGCCGAAGAGCCGTGCAGTTCCTTTGTTCAGCGGGTGCTGGCGGCAAAGCCAGCCGACTTCAACGGGAAGACCGTCTCGGGAAGTTGACCTTACGGTCACAACGCTAGGCCGACGTACTTCGTTTCAAGGTATTCCTCGATCCCCTCTTCGCCGCCTTCGCGACCGAATCCGGAAGCTTTCATGCCGCCAAACGGTGCTGCCGGGTTCGACACCACACCTTGATTGATCCCCACCATGCCGGTGTCGAGCCCCTCATAGACCTTGATTGCGCGCTCGTAACTGCTGGTAAATGCGTAGGCGACTAGGCCGTATTCGGTGTCGTTGGCCAGCCGTAGCGCTTCCTCGTCATCGGCGAAGGTGTAGATCGGGGCAACCGGGCCGAAAATTTCCTCACGCCAAATACGTGCGCTCTTCGGCACGTCCACCAACACGGTAGGCGGATAGAAGTAACCCGGACCTGCCGGAACTTCGCCGCCGGTGAGTACTCGGCCACCTGCTGCCTTGGCGTCTTCGACGAGTTCGGCAACCTTGGCGCGCTGCTTTTCCTCCACCAAAGGGCTCACGTCGGCTTGGGACATCTTCGCGGCGAACCGTTCGGCAAACTCCGACGCCACTGACTCATGCACGATGAACCGATTCGCGGCCGTGCAGGCTTCACCAATGTTCCGCATTTTGGCCAACATCGCCCCATCGACGGCTTCGTCCAGATCCGCGTCTTCGAATACTAGGAACGGGGCGTTTCCACCCAACTCCATTGAGACTCGCAAGACCTGATTGGCCGACTGGCCGATCAGGGTCCTACCAACCTCAGTCGAGCCAGTGAAAGTGAGTTTGCGAAGCCGTGGGTCGCCAATGATCGGCTCCATCACCTCGGCGGTTCGGGTGGTGGTGACGATGTTTAGTACGCCAGCGGGCAGTCCGGCCTCGATCAGAATCTCACCCAAGCTCAGCATCGAAAGTGGCGTCAACGCTGCCGGCTTGACCACCATCGTGCAGCCAGCAGCAATCGCCGGACCGATCTTTCGGGTGCCCATCGCCATCGGGAAATTCCACGGCGTAATCATCAGGCAGGGGCCGACGGGCTGCTTCAGCGTCAGTAGCCTCGTTTGACCGTTGGGTGACGTCGAATAGCGACCGCTAATACGTACCGCCTCTTCAGAGAACCACCGAAAGAACTCAGCCCCGTATGCAATCTCGGCCCGTGACTCGGCGACCGGTTTGCCCATCTCGGCGGTCATCTGCTCGGCAAGCTCGTCGGTGCGCGCGGTAATGAGTTCAAAGGCTCGCCGCAAGATCTCGCCGCGGTCACGCGGGGCGGACTTGGCCCATTCTGTCTGGACTGCGTCGGCCGCAGCCAGCGCGGCCGCTCCGTCAGCAACCGACGCATCAGCAACACTCGCGATGGTTTCGCCGGTGGCGGGATTTTCGACTTTGAAGGTTGCGCCGGCTTCGGCATCGCGCCATTGGCCGGCGATCAACAGCTGGTGGGGCATGAGCGCCACGGTACCGCTTCGGCGCTATCTTCGGTGTTCCGAGTTCGTCTCTTTCTGGGCGAAGATAGAGTTCGCAGGTGCCACGACTTAGCCTTCCGCGCCTGCAATACACGCTCCCCGGCCTTACTGGCGCATTCCTTTTTGCGCTCGTTTCTCTTACGCCATCGCTGCTGCCGCGAGCTGCCCTGTTCCAAGGTTTCGTAACCGGGATCTCAGCCGCCATTGGATATGGGCTCGGAGTGCTACTCGCCTGGCTGTGGCGTGCCTTCGCCAACCGCGAGATCGCACCTACAAAGAAGTGGCATTGGCGGACCCTAGGCGCGGTCGCGCTCGTCGGCATTGCCGTTGCTTCGGCCTTCAGCACACGCGAACAAAATGAGATTCGCGAGCTGATGGGAACCGGTCAGGCCAGCGCTTGGCGCTTCCTGACAGTTCCACTTATCTCCGCGCTGATCTTCATTATCTTGATTGGCTTGGGCCGAGCACTTCGCCGCGTTTCACGCTGGCTGGGCGCGCAACTCACTCGCGTGATCGGCCCCCAAGCGGCCAAAGCTTCTGCCGTTCTTGTGGTCAGCGTGCTGACGTTCCTAGCTCTTAGCGGCTTGGTCTTTGACAACGGCATTGAGGCCGTGGACTCCTCCTTCGCCTTGGGCGACGTCCAAATTTCTTCAACTGCCAAGCCCCCTACTAGTGAGTTCCGTTCCGGCAGTGAAGCGTCGATCGTCAAGTGGGAGGACTTGGGCCGCCAAGGTCGGCGCTTCGTCGGACTTGGGCCTACCGCCGCCCAAATTGCCGAATTCACTGGCCGGGATTCGCTCGAACCGATCCGGGCTTACGCGGGCACAGCAAATGCTGAGGAGGTTGAAGACCGGGCCGCGCTGGCCGTCGACGACCTTGAACGCGCCGGCGGTTTCGAGCGCGGTTCACTGTTGGTCGCGGGCTCCACCGGTTCGGGATTCATCGAACCGAGCGCCTCGAACTCGTTTGAGTACTTGACCGGCGGGGACTCGGCGATCGTCTCGATCCAGTACTCGCACTTGCCCTCGTGGGCGTCCTTCCTCGTCGATCAAACTGCCGCCCGAAACGCCGGCCGAGCCCTTTTCGACGAGGTTTATGAACGCTGGCTCAAGCTGCCAGTCGACTCAAGACCGAAACTTTATGTATTTGGCGAAAGCCTCGGCTCTTTTGCGATGGAGACGGCCTTCAGCGGCGAGGCCGACCTACGCAACCGCACTTCGGGCGCGTTACTTGTTGGGCCGCCGAACTTCAACGAGTTGTATACCGAATTTCGGTCAAACCGAGATGCCGGCAGTCGGGAAATCGAACCGGTTTTTCGAGACGGCCGCACCATCCGGTTCGCCAACAATCCTTGGTCGTCAATCCCGCCAAGCACCCAGCCGTGGAACGACCCGCGGATGCTCTACCTCGTTCATCCATCCGACCCGATTACTTGGTGGAGCCCTGACCTGATCTGGCATGAGCCCGACTGGCTGAAGGAACAACGAGGTGACGACGTTTCAGCCTCGATGCGCTGGTACCCGATCGTGACCTTCTGGCAAACCTCTGCCGACATGGCAGTCGCAATGGGTACGCCGCCGGGCCACGGCCACAACTTCGTCGGCGAGCATGTCGCCGGTTGGGCCCAAATCCTGCAGCCAGCTGGCTGGACCGAAAAGGACTTGTTGCGTTTACAAGACCAGCTAGTCGAAGAAGCCGCAGAGTTTGCCGGAGTCCCGCCCTCGTTACAGGAATAGTCCCTCGCGAAAGCGTTCAACCACCAAAAACCCGGAGTTGCTGAGCTAAACCGTCAATCGAATGTCCCCTGTAGGGCTAGAAATCCTGACGCACCTATAGCCACTTGGCTGCCCAAGAGCACTAAGATGGGAGGGCGCTGATCAGCGTGCGAAATTCACCGATTCGGGATGCGCACTGGGGTGTCCCGACATGAAAGGCACCGTCATGAGCGACATCGATTTGGGACCTGTTGGGTACTTGGTTGTCGAGTTCCAAGGCGCGAATATGACCGGTGAGGGCTTGCAGGAACTCGTCACGCTCGTCGACCGCGGCTTGATCCGCATCCTCGACTTGGCTTTCGTGGCAAAGCAAGATGACGGCAGCGTGATCGCGCTAGACATTGCAGACTACGACCGTGACGGGGAGTTCGACCTCACGATCTTCGAGGGCGCGTCGTCGGCACTTCTTGATGACGACGATCTTCACGAGGCCGGCAGCGTGCTCGCAAATGGCAGCACTGCGGCTGTCCTGCTCTACGAAAACACTTGGGCCGTCCCGCTCGTTGGCGCCTTGCGCCGCAACGGTGCTGAACTTGTCGCCGCCGGCTTCATCCCTCATGACGACCTCGTCGGTGCGTTAGACGCCGCTGAGTCGTCGAACTGAAACCAACTTACAGAGAAACTCAAGGAGTCAGATCATGCCAGGACTTGTGAGAGGTGTCGCCCGGACTGCGGTAATCGCCGGTACCGCCACCGCAGTATCCAACCGCGTTTCCCGCCGCCAAGCTGGACGCTGGGCGGCCGAGGAAGGAAACTACGCACCGGCGCCGCCCCAAGCCACCCCGGTGGCACCGGCGGCACCGGCGGCACCGGCTGAGCCAGACCCAATCGCGCTACTTACCAGTTTGGGCAAGTTGCACGAAGCAGGGACGCTCACCGACGAGGAGTTCGCGGCCCAGAAGGCGCGCATCTTGGCTCAGATGTGAACCATGGCCCCGTTAAGTCATGACCCCGCCCGGCGTAAGGCGTGGGGACAGGTTCGCCTAGCCTCGGTGCGAGTTGTCTTGTCGTTTACAGCGCTAGTTGGCACCTACTACCTGTTGCCTGCGCGAGCGGGTGCCGATCTACCGTGGCTGCTATTGACCCTCGCGCTGTTCGCGATAGTCGTGGCTCTACAGGTGCCGTCTATCGTCCGATCGAACTTTCCGGTCCTGCGCGCCGTTGAGTCGCTGGTGCTGGCGTTGCCAGCGTTCATTTTGATCGTTGCTCGCGGCTACTTGTCGGCCTCCCTGCACAACCCGAATGCGTTTAGTCAACCGCTGGATCACACGGACGCGCTTTACTTCACGACCTCGACGTTTGCAACAGTCGGCTTTGGCGACATCGTTGCGCAGACCGAGTCGATGAAGTTGGCCGTGACCGCCCAAATCATGCTCGACTTGGTGATCTTGGGACTGGTCGTCCGAGTCTTCACGATTGCAGCGCGGCGCGGTCTCACTGCTCAAGGCCGCTGAGGGACCCAAACCAATACGTCGCTTGGGATATCTTCAGTAGATCGTCGGACGGCTGCCAGCCGCAACCTCAACTAGCTGCCGCCACCGGGGCTGAAGAATCCGAGTCGCTTTGAGTGGGCGCCTGAGTGCTTCGGCCCGCTCCGACCAGCAGTTGGAGAATGGCGAGCAGCACCAGCGCCAATGCCAATGACCACCACCAGCGCTCGGGTGACATTTCATTGCCCCAAGCCAGAACGACGACCGCAATGCCGACGGCGACGCACCTGAGCCAGCGAACATTCTCCGAAACCCAAGGCCAACCGAAATCAAGCTTTTCACCGACTGCGCTTCCGGCTTGGTCCAACCCTTCGACCACGCTCGAGCGCACTGCCGAACCTGTGCGATTCGTGCCGGCGAACCAACCGCCCGCAATGAGCGTCAAGCCCAGCAACAGCACAACCTGACGGCCTTGCTCAAGGTAGGTGACGAGCGTTTGGTAGAAGACGGTGCTCGCAGGACCGAAGGTCGTTCCTGAGAGTCCGTTCGCGAACAACTGCTGCCCGATCGTCACCGCGAAGCCGAGCAGAATTGCGTTGACGGCGATCACCGCGCCGACCGCGACGGTCGCTCGTGCCTTTCGGCGGGCCAGCAGGACTGTCCCGAGGTACAGCGCACCGACCAAGGGCAAGAGCCAGCGCGCGACCGGATTTGAGAAGGCGTAGATCGTGCGCAGTTGCTGCACTCGCGGCGCCTCCATCAGCACAATCTGGCGATCGGCCTGCGGGATCGGCACGTTCTCCACGAACGTCATTCCGCGATCGACGAGGCGAGCCTTCACTTGATCGACAACCTCAGTCACGTCTAGGACGACTTCGTCGCCCTGAAGGCTGACTGCGCCACCGCTGCGACCCTCCATGATCCGCTGGAATGCCTGCTGGGCGCGAACGTTGATCCGCATCCAAAGATCAGCGAATGCATCAGACGCAATGAATTCACGCACTTGCCGGTCGATCGCGCTATCAATCGCACCGGCCATCGGTGCGGCTAGCAGCTCGAGTCGCGGGGCTTGGTCCTTGAAGTTGGCAAAAGCTTCTTTGAGCATCGCCTCAACGTCGACCTGGTCTGAGATCGCCGCAGTGACGCGGGTGGCGATCACTTCCTGGACTTGAGGCTGGTGTACCAAAGGCCCGACCGTTTGGATATATCGGTCAGCGTCGTTGAGCGTCCGCTGACCCCAGTACGCGATTGCCGCTGGAGCGGTCAACAACGCGGCAAGGACGAGACACAGCACTGAGGCTATGGCCCGCCCGCGGTTGGATTCTGTATTCATAGGTTGCTCTTCCTGTTGAAGTGATTATTCCGCGATTGCGAGCCTTGCGCATCACCCAGTTCGGCTGGTTCCTCGCCGCGCAGACGTTGGCCGATCGTCCCCTCGTCGCTCACGAGCACCTGTCCCAGAACCGCGGTCGCGACAAACACGAACGCGACCACGTAGAGCCACGCGAGGTAGGTGAACGCCATGCCGATCGGGCCATACCGCTGCGAACTGACCTCGAGCGCCCAAGGTAGCCAAACCTCGGCCGCGGGCCGAATTAGCGACATGACTGCGGCAAATGCTGCCGCCCCTGGGAGCAACCACCGGGCCCGCACGAATCCGGTGAGCAGGATCCACGGCACAAAGGTCGCAACCGCGAAATCGGACACGAACGAGAGGACTGCTGTCCACAACGCTTGTGGTGGCAACAAACTGGCTCGTCCGATGAGTTCCTGTGCGATCACTACCGAAAGGAAAAGAACCATCACGACGGCGAGCCACCGCCAAGCCGCTCGTACACCCCACGATGGACGAGCGACCTGCCAGATCACCGCGAAAGTGCGCGTCAGTGCGCGAGACAAGCTCGTCGCCGAAACCACCACGAGCAGGATCCCGACGGCGCCGAAAGCCGAAGGGCTCGACCCTTGTACGGCCGCCTCGATAACCTCAGTGGACGACTCCGGTGCGCCAATCACCTCGGCGACAGTCTGACTGTCAGCGGCACCGATGAAGGTAACCACCACGATGAGCAGCGGCAAAATCGAGGTGAAGAACTGGGCAGCAATCGTCATTGCCCGGTCAAAGACCTCCACCCGCATAGTTGCGGCGACCGTCCTGACGAGGATACGGCCCACCCACATGGACAGAACCCATTCCGCGGCGTCGCGCACCCAAATAGGTAGGCGCTCTAGGGCGCCTTCCAACTGATCGGTCATGACTCCGACGAGGACGCAGATTGCCCAGAGATGAGCGGCAATGTCCACGAAAACTTGGGGTCGACCTCAACCAGTACGGCCTTGAGCAACAGACTTAGCGGCACCGCCAGCAGTGCGCCTAACGGACCTAGCAACCAGGCCCAGAACACGAGCGACAGGAACGTCAACGTTGGCGTCAGGCCAACACTCTCGCCAACAACACGCGGTTGAATGATCGACTGGATTACGAGGTTCACAAGGCAGTACATAACGATAACCCCACCATCATTTTCGGTCCGCCCTCAAGCAGGCCGATCAGAGCCGGCGGGATCAAGCCAATAACGAACCCGATATTCGGGATGAAGTTCGTGACGAAAGCCAGCACGGCCCAGACGAAAGCACCCGGCACACCGATCACGTATAGCGCAACACCGTCGATCGCCGCGACGATCAGCCCGAAGATTGCGGCGACGAGCATGTAGGTGCGGGCGCCGGCGGCGAAATTCGAGAGCGCATTGACCGCGCCGCCGAATCCTCCGGCTAGATCCTTGATTCCTCGCCTCATCGAGTTCGTGTCGTAGGTCATGAACAACAGCACCGTAAACAGGAAGAAGATATTCGTCAGGGCGCTGAGGGTTCCGCCGAGGAAAGACCCAACGAAGCCGAGGATTTGGCCAGGATCGAGTGCCTTGACGATCTGGGTGACTTGTGACTCCTTGACGCCAAAGTTCTGCAGCTGCTTAGCCACATTGTGGATGACGTCAGTCAGGCCAGCTGCGTACTGCGGAAGGAGCACGGCCAATTGCGCTACCGAAACGATCAGCGCCAACGTCAGGATCAGGATCAACAGGTAAGCCGCGATGAGCATGATCGTCGACACGGCCCACTCAGGCATGCGGGTTTGCTCAAGTCGCCGCCGGAACGGATGGGCCGTGACCGTGATAACCAACGCCAGAAACACCGGGCCAACGATGCTCGAGATCTCGTGGAGGCCAGAAAGAACGATGGTCAGCGCTGCCGCACCAACGAGGAAAACCCACACCGGGGAAATCCGACGAGATTTGTCGTCGGCGCCTGAGCCACTCGAAGTACTCATCTGATCTCCTTTTTGTCGGCGTGGATTCATGTTCGCGCGGTTGTGCCGCAGGTGCAATAGTTCGAGCGAGCGCGCTCGCTTAATCAGTGAAGCAGGGTGTTTAGCGCCACCATGCACAGACCGAGGAGCGCCGCAAAGGTCGTCTCGGCCGCGACCCGCCAGCCAAGGACGCCGGCTAGGTGTGCGGCTAGGTAACCGTACGCGGCCATCAGGACCACGGTGAGCCACAACCCGATCATCATTGCGGTCGCTAACTCAGCCCCGAGCACTAAAGCGGCGGTGCAGACCAAGAGCGCCGGTAGCCCTCCAAGGAGGATCGGGACTTCGTGGCGCGAGCCGGCGACAAGACGGACAGCTAGACGGTGGTGATCACCGTCGATCCCTTGACCCAGTGCGTACGTGTAGGCGTGAGTGAACCAGTAGATCACCAAGACGCCGGCCGCACTCAGCATGCTCAAGTCGGCTGGGGTTGTGTTCGCCATGAGCGCGAGAGTCGCACCCATGACAAGCGCACCGTGAATCATGGCGGCCGGGTGAAGGTCGGCGAGGCGACGAGCCAACCGAAAGCGGTAGCCGCGCGGTCCCGAAGTTCGAGGTTCGATCATCGAAACGAAGCCTACCCCCAGCAAATGGAACGGCACGAAGTCTCATTCCACCGCGAACGTCCTCTCGCACGGGTCGCTCGCTGCCGGTTTAGTGGTAATGGGGTTCACAGACTCGTCGTGGCGGTGCGTTGCTTTCTTGGTGTCCTTTGTTGCCATCGCCGGGCGAGCAGCAGAGAAGTAGGCTCCCGCGCTCCGGCGCCATTGGCCGGCATTCAACCGTTTCGAATCACTCGCCAGATACGGCCCAGGGTGCCCACGCTCGCAACTGACGGTGGATATTCCATGCACCGACTATTACCGGGGCGTGGCCCAACTCCGGAACGCTCTCGGTGAGGTTCGGGTCGATTGTCCAGTCGCGCGGGTAGATGATGACGGCCTCATTCTGCGGGCCACCAATGCCGCCGTGAGAACCGACCTGACCCTCGAACGCGTGGATGCCTCCAAGTTCGTCAACCGTTGAGATGATGACCAGGTCGCCAGCATCAGCAAGACCGTGCAGCCTTGCGAGGTCTTGGCCGGTGCGCGAGGGATAACCCGCGATCGGATCTTCGCCGACTACGTTCACGGCCGACCCCAACCTGCGACTGCCCCTTGGACCAAGAACGATTGGCTCACCGTCGTCATCAGTCGACATGACTAGGCCAACACCAGGCGAATCGAGCAGGCCCGAAATCAAAGCCGGCCAGCGCGCCGAAATCTCGGCGAGTTTCGGCCTGTTTTGCAGCCGCGGGAACCACACCATCGCCAGATTGCCGCCACCGGTGACGACTACCTCCGGATCGTCCGAATCAGCTACCGCAGTCTCGGGTCGACGCTTGCCCTCGCCAACCACCGATGAAAGCAGCGCATTCATCGGGCCGAGTTCCTCACCGGATTCGGTGGTCGTCAGGAGGGGCGCTTCGTCACCATGGACACTCATCAACTCCGCAACCCGTTCGGGGAACGTGATGCCGGCGATCTGCTCGAACGTCGACCCGAGACTCTGGCCGTGGTCGGACAGCAGGACCAGGTCGTACTTGGTTCGTACAGATCTGGCGACACCCTCAAGGGCGGCCAGGACGCCGTCGAGTCCCTCGATCGCTCGCATCGCTTCAGGCCGCTCCGGGCCGGCGTGGTGGGCGATCTCGTCGTAGTCGACAAAATCGACGAAAATGATTGGTGACCCCGAAGCCATTTCCTCGGCCACCAACGAGAGGTTGAGCTTTCGAAGCAGCACGTTCGTCAGCCCGCGCAACACGACATAGCCGCCCCGTCGCCTGATTCGCGGTTCGACGCCGCGCACGTTTTGGCGGTGCCCCTGGTACAGCTCCTTGAACACTTCGCCGACTGTCATAACAATCGCGCCAGGAAGCAGGAACGGCCGGATAAAAAACGACAAATACATCGACCCGGAGCCCATGTCCCGCATCCGAGTCGCCTTGCTGATCGTTAGGTATGCCCGCTTCGAGTCACCGGTATAGGTCGTGCTGATGGCGGTGCCGTTTCCCAGCAGACCTGACCCCTTGGGGAAACGCGACTCGACTAGGCGGGAGTCGGCCGGATTATTTGCCGCCAGCAGTTTTCCTGACCGGCGATCCCACCAGCGGAAGGCCGGCACCTCGGCGCTGCCGTGCAGGAAGCCCGCCATGCTTGCCGGTGTCGTGCACGGGATCGTGGCCCACCAGCTGGAAAGTGTGTGGCTGGAGCCGATCCAGCGAGCGATATTGGGCGCCTGTCCACCGGCAATGGCCCGCCGCAAGACC
>JAKPAQ010000267.1 GCA_029779385.1 Actinomycetes bacterium
GTCTCAAGTCCTTGAGCAAAACGCACGTCCTCTTCGGCGACATACACGTTCACGAAACGGCGAAGCTTGCCATCTTCGTCAACAATGCGCGCCTTGATTCCGGGGAAAGAGGTTTCGAGCGAGTCGAGCACCTCGGTCAGGTTCGAACCGTCGGCCTCTACCTGGGAGGCATCCTCGGTGTAGGTGCGCAGGATTGTTGGAATGCGAACTGAAACGGCCATTTTGGCTCCTTGGAAACTTGAGTGGGGTGAGGGTCAGGCGATGTCGGCGGCCGTGAATGCCGCGTAGGTTGGGGCGATTGTGGCGCGCGGACCGACTGCTTCGGTGACCGCGTCCAAGGTCTTGAGGCCGTGGCCGGTGTTGATCACGACGGTTTCAGCGTTCGGATCCAATTGGCCCGTCTCGACCAATTTCTTGAGCACGCCAACAGTCGTACCGCCGGCAGTCTCGGTGAAGATGCCCTCGGTGCGGGCCAGCAACACGATCGCTTCGCGAATTTCGTCGTCGCTGACTTCCTCAACTGCACCGCCGGTCTGGCGGGCAATGTCTAAGACGTAGATGCCATCGGCCGGGTTGCCGATCGCCAGCGATTTGGCGATCGTGTTGGGCTTGACCGGACGAATTGCGTCGACGCCAGCCTTGTGCGCGGTCGCCACCGGGTTGCAGCCTTCGGCTTGAGCACCGAACACCTTGTACGGGTTATCTTCGACGAGGCCGAGTTTGATCAGTTCGCCGAACGCCTTGTGCACCTTGGTCAACTGCGATCCAGACGCCACCGGGATGACGATTTGGTCGGGCAGACGCCAGCCGAGTTGCTCGGCGATTTCATAGCCAAGCGTCTTAGAGCCTTCGGCGTAGAACGGGCGGACGTTGACGTTGACAAACGCCCAGCCGTCTTCTTCGCCAGCGATCTCGCTGGCGAGTTTGTTTACGTCGTCATAGTTTCCGTCGACCGCGACTAGGTTCTCGGTAAATACCGCCGAATTGACCTGCTTGGGCGTTTCGAGGTTGCTTGGAATGAAGACCACGGTACGAATGCCAGCGCGCGCCCCAGCGGCGGCTACCGCGTTGGCGAGGTTTCCAGTGGAGGGGCAGGCAAAAACCTTGCTGCCAAATTCGCGGGCCGCACTCAACGCGCAGGCGACCACTCGGTCCTTGAACGAGTTGGTGGGGTTAGTGCTGTCGTCCTTGACCCAAAGCTTTGCCAAACCAAGTTC
>JAKPAQ010000458.1 GCA_029779385.1 Actinomycetes bacterium
CTCCATATCTGCGGTCGCCCCAGCGATCAACTCGAGTCGCTGCTCAGTGGGGAACAGGCCTTTTTTGGAATCGTTTACTAGGACGACGACTACCACCTCGTCGAACAAGAACGAAGCACGCTCGATGATGTCGAGGTGGCCGTTGGTCAGTGGATCGAAGGAGCCGGGGCACACGACGCGGGTCATGTCAGCGACCGTACCAAAGTTGCGTCTCGCCGTATGCCTTGTCGCGAACTGCTTCAAAGTTTTCCGGCCAAATGAACGGGTCTCGACGCGACCGTTCGACCACCACCAGCGCGCCCTCAGCAAGCGACGGCCGCAATTGGGCCACCAGGGCAGACACTTCAGCAGTTGCCATCGCATATGGCGGATCGATGAAAACCAGATCCCAAGGACCAGTCGCGTGTTCAACAAATTTTTCGGCGCTAGTGCGGTGAACTCGCACCGATGCCTCAAGAATTTCGGCGTTTCGCTTGATTACCGCAACAACTTTGGCGTCGGCCTCGATCAAGTCCGCGTGCGCCGCGCCACGCGACAAGGCCTCAAACGCCAGCGCGCCGGAGCCGGCAAACAGGTCCAGTACTCGCAGTCCATCAAATCCGCCCAAAAGCGACCCAAGCGAGCTAAACGCTGCCTCCCGAACACGATCCGAGGTTGGCCTGGTTTTGTCCCCCGCTGGCGTTTGGAGTCGGCGGCCGCCCCATTTTCCCGAAATAACTCTGGTCATGTTCGCTCCAAATAGTCGGCGCGTTCGGACTCTTCAAGCCGGGCCATCGAAGCGGCCAGATCAGCTGGAATCTCACCCGACTCGATGACTGCCAAGGCGGACTCGCGGGCATCGGCGATGATGTCGACGTCGCGAACCACCGACAACAGTCGAAGGCTGGACCGGACTCCGGACTGGCGCGCGCCTAACACATCACCCTCACGGCGAAGTTCGACATCAAGTTTGGAAAGCTCAAACCCATCGGTGCTCGCTGCTACCGCGTCAAGGCGGATGCGGGCGGCACTGCCGGCCTCAGCGCCGGTGACCAGCAGGCACAAGCCCGGATGGGAGCCGCGACCGACTCTGCCGCGCAACTGGTGCAACTGCGAGACGCCGAACCGGTCAGCGTCATAGACGATCATCACGGTGGCATTTGGCACGTCCACGCCCACCTCGACGACTGTGGTCGCCACCAAGACATCAATGTTGCCGGCCGCAAACGCCGCCATCGTTTCGTCTTTCTCCTCGGTCGACATCCGGCCGTGCAGACGCCCCAACCGCAGACCCGCTAACGGGCCAGTGGACAGCGCGTCGGCAAGTTCAACCAAGCCAGTGGTGGGCGAGCGGTTCTCGGTGTCGTCCTGGTCGGCGAACTCGGCTACCTCGTCGCTGGCGGTCTCGCCATCGCCAATTCGCGACACGACCACATACCCTTGCCGGCCGCTCGCCACCTCCTCGCGCACGCGAGTCCAGGCCCGATCCAGCCAGCCCGGCTGTTCGGCCAGTGGCACGACCGTCGACTGGATTGGCAGTCGCCCGGCCGGCAGTTCGCGCAACGTCGACACGTCTAAGTCGCCAAAAACCGTCATCGCGATCGTTCGCGGGATTGGCGTCGCAGTCATCACCAATACGTGTGGGCTGTCGCCGCCGGCCGCTGTAGTGCGGTCCGTCAACGCGGCGCGTTGCTCGACACCGAATCGGTGCTGTTCGTCGATCACCACCAGACCAAGTTCAGCGAACTGCACTGTCGGCTCCAACAAAGCATGCGTGCCGATTACGATTCCGGCCTGACCCGAGGCGATATCGAGCAGCGCCGCCTTCTTGCTCTTGGCCGGTGTTGAGCCGGTGAGTAGCCGAACGACGGTCGCGTGTTCGGACCCGCCGAGCATCCCGGCTGAGGCCAAATCGCCGAGAAGCCGCTCGATGCCACGGTGATGCTGCGTGGCGAGCACTTCGGTGGGCGCCAGCAAGACCGCCTGGCCACCGGCGTCGACGACCTGAAGCATCGCCAACAACGCCACGATCGTCTTTCCCGAGCCGACCTCACCTTGCAGAAGTCGGTTCATCGGGTGGGCGGAGGCAAGGTCGCTGCTGAGTTCGTCAAGCACCTCGCGTTGGCCCGCAGTGAGCGTGAACGGCAGTCGCTGTTCGAACTCGGTTCGAATTCCGCCGGTTCTTAGCGCTCTCGGTACGGCCCGGCGCGCCTTTGACGCCAACCGTCGCTTGGCGAACACCGCTTGGACTTCGAAAGCCTCTTCAAACCGCAGGCGCTTTTGCGCCATCACCCAGTCTTTGGTGCTCAACGGGCGATGGATCAGTTCGTATGCCTTAGCGCCGGAGATGAACTTGTGTGATTCGCGGACCGCCGGTGGGATCGGGTCGGCGATCCGGTCCACCACGTCGAGTGCAAGTTGGATGGATCGTTCGATCTCCCACGAAGTCAGCCCGGCGGCCGCCGGATAGATCGGCAGCACCGAACCGCCGCGGCCCAAGTCGGCGAGAGTCTGACCTACGGTAAGTTCTCGCATTTGCGGTGAGGCCAACTGCAACGAACCCTGATAGACCGACACCTCGCCAGAGAGAAGTTGCTGACTGCCAACTGGAGTTTTGGTGACGGCGTACTGGTTGAAAAAGACCGCCTCCATCGTGTCGCGCCCATCCGACAGGGTCACCACGACGCGGAACTTTCGCGGATTGTTCCGAAAGGATAGTTTGCGAACTGCTTGGACGGTCGCCACAAACACGACCACTTGGCCAGGTTCAAGCGAGTCGAAACTGTCCGGATGGTTTAGATCGATATAGCGCCTGGGGAAATGCCGCAACAAGTCACCGACCGTGCGATAGCCGAAGGCTTTTTCCAGTTTCTTGGCCGAATCGCCGATCACCGATGACAGTCGGGTGTCGAAATCAACCACCATCTATTCGACCGCCAAGAACAGCCGATAGGTGTCTTGACCGCCCTCGAGAATCTCGAAGTCGACATGCGGGGTCACCTTGGCGACTAGATTGCTGACTTCCTCGCAGTCAGCAACGCTGCCGTCACGCCCGACCACCATCGTGACCAGTTCGGCGGTGGCCAAATCAAGTCGCTGCAGCACCTCGAACGCGACCTCGACTTGAGATGAACCCACCACCGCGAAGTCGCCGTTGACCACGCCGAGGACGTCGCCGGCCCGGCAAGGCCCAGCCATGGTGATGCCGTCCTCGCTCGCGATAGTTACGGCGCCGTGGCGAGTTGCGCCGGCGGCGTTGGACATCGCCACCACGACCACGTCAAACGGACGCCCCGGATCGTGTACGGCAAGCGCCGTCAGACCCTGAACCTGAACTGTTGTTGGCAGTACCGCGACGCGCACGCCACGCTTGCGAGCGCCTTCGGCTGCGGCCTCGAACATGGAAATATGGCTGGCCCGGTTAGGTAGGCAGATGATTTCTGCCGCTCCTGATGCTTCGATCGCGGCCGAAACTTCGGCCACACTCAGCGTCTTGTCTGGCCCAAACTCAAGCGCCTGGGCGCCCGAATCATTCGACAACTCTGCTAGGCCGGGGCCGGTAACCGCCGTGAGGATGAGCCGCCCGGCCGGCTCCGCGCTGCGGCCGACGCCTTGTTCGATGAAGTGCGTCACCCGGATATTGAACGGACTGCCGAAGGCGATACCGGCCTCAATGGCTTTGCCGACGTCGTCGACGTGGACGTGGACGTTCCAAAGCCCCTCTCCCCCGACGACGACCAACGAATCGCCCAACGGATCGAGTGCAGCGCGCAGCGACGCAATGTGCTCGTCGTCGGCTCGAAGTAGGTACATCACTTCATAAGAGGGGCCTTCTTCGTCCAGGTCTGCACCAAGGTCGCTGATCGGAATCGGCACCATCGCGGGCCGAGAACTCGGCAGCCGACCGGTAAGGGAGTACGCGACCGAGTCAAGAACGACAACGAGCGCTCGACCGCCGGCGTCTACCACTCCGGCGCGCGCAAGTTTGTCCAACTGAGTTGGCGTTAGCAACAACGCTTCTCGCGCGGCAGTCGCGGCCACATCAAATACTCGC
>JAKPAQ010000464.1 GCA_029779385.1 Actinomycetes bacterium
CTCGATAGAAATCGACGGCTTCAGTGGCGGCGCCGTCAAAAATGACTCGGCCAGATTCGATCACCAGCGCGCGGTCACATCGACCTGCCAAGTCCAAGTCGTGGGTGACCAAGACCAACTGTTGCTCAAGAGAGAAGAGCCGCTCGGCCACCGCGCGGGAGTTTCGTAGGTCAAGCAGCGTCGTCGGTTCGTCGGCCACCACTATTGCGGGGTCGCACGCGAGCACGCCGGCGAGGGCTAAGAGTTGCTGTTGTCCGCCCGAAAGTGCATGAACGCTGGTGTCGGCCCGATGGCCGAGCCCGAACTCCTCGAGGATCTCTGAGGTGCGCGCGGATCTAGCCTTCTTGTCTTTTATCGTGCGGCGAAGAGAAAGCGCGATGTCCTCGGCCGCGGTTGGCATGACTAGCTGGGAAAGCGGATTGGTGAAAACGAACCCAACCTTGCGGCGGACCTTCGGCGCTTCCTCGGCGACGTTGAGCCCTTCGACGATGACGCTGCCTGAGCTCGCCCCAATGAGGCCATTGGTCAACCGAGCAAGGGTTGATTTGCCGCCCCCATTGCCGCCGATTACCGCAATCCGCTGTTCGGTCAGCTTGGCCGACACACCGGTTAGAAGGGTGAGTTCGCCGACCGGGCCAGGGACCCGGACGTCGACGTCGACGAACTCAATCACGTCAGTTCTTACCGAGTAGCTGCGGGAAGGCGCGATGGACAACCAGTGCGATCGCACCAGCAAGGCCGAGCTTGAGGATGTCGGCCGGAACGAATACGGCGAGCGACTTCACGGTGGGCCAGTAGGCGGTGTCAAGGACGAGGCTGACGCTAAGCGCGCCGGCGAGCAGGTTGATGCCAATGCCGAGAAGGCCAGCGAGGAACAGGGCAACGGGGCGAGCCCAGCCGCTGGTTCGCTCAACCGCAAGGCCTACGAGGAGGGCAACGATTGGGAAGGTGATCAGGTAGCCGGCGGTTGCGCCAGTGAACGCGGCGATTCCGCCGGTGCCGTGCAGGAAGACCGGAAGGCCGGCGGCGCCAACAACGAGATAGAGGACGATAGCGAGGAAGCCGCGACGAGCGCCGAGGACTGCGCCGGCCAAGAACACGGCAAATGGCTGCAGGCTGAACTCGACACCATTGACCGAGAACGGCAACGAGAACTGGGCGCAGACGGCAACAAAGGCGGCAAAAACTGAGATCAGGGCAATGTCAGTTCCCACATGGTTGCCGGAGTTGGCTGGCTTGGTTTCGGTCTTGGTCGCTTCGGACACGGTGGCTCCTGATTTAGAGTTGAACTGAACACTGTTCACCTGAACGGCGTTCAGGCTACCCGATAGGGTGGGCGCATGGCTAACTCGCTCGATGATGTGGTGTCAGGTGCCCTGCGGGTGCTGGACGAATATGGGCTTGAGTTCTGCTCGATGCGGCGGGTCGCAAGCGAGTTAGGCGTGCAGCCAAGCGCGCTCTACCACCACGTGCCGGACAAGCAGCGTCTGCTCGCGCTGATGGCCGACCAGATAGTGGCCCAGGTGGAAGTAGGCGCTGATCCGGCTAAGACCGCCCTGGCACTTCGCGAAGCGATGTTGGCCGTGCGAGACGGGGCCGACGTGGTCGCTACCGCGTCGGCATTTCGGCTCGGAGACTCCCGGATTGAGACCGAGTTGGCAGCCCAAACTTCCCCCGATGTGGCGCGCACCCTGTTGCTTTACGTCTTTGGGCACACTCAAGCCACGCAGATGCACCGCCAGGCCGCCCAAGTCGGGATCCTCGCCGAAGACCCCGACCTTGACGACTCATTCGCACGCGGCCTCGACCTGATCTTGCGCTGACCCGTTCCGTCACCAGGAAGCGTGCAAGGGCCGACCTTCTTCATAGCCCGCACTTGACTGCAGGCCGACGGTTGCCCGTTCGGCGAACTCGGCCAAGGATCGGGCGCCGGCGTAGGTGCACGAGGAACGTACGCCGGCGGTGATCTGATCGAGCAGGTCCTCTACCCCGGGTCGGTCGGGATCGAGGTACATCCGCGAGGTTGAAATGCCCTCCTCGAACAGCGACATCCGGGCGCGCTCAAAGCCCTCTGCATCGCGAGTACGGTTCGCCACCGCTCGACTAGACGCCATCCCGAACGACTCCTTGTAGGGGCGACCGTCGGCATCGAAACGCAACTGCCCGGGGCTCTCGTGCGTGCCAGCAAACCATGAGCCGATCATCACGCTACCGGCGCCAGCAGCAAGGGCGAGTGCCACGTCGCGGGGCCAGCGAACGCCACCATCGGCCCAAACTTGGGCGCCCGCTTCACGCGCGGCCTCCGCGCATTCGAGCACCGCTGAAAACTGCGGCCGGCCAACGCCGGTCATCATCCGCGTGGTGCACATCGCGCCCGGGCCAACCCCAACTTTGATGATGTCTGCGCCGGCCTCGAGCAAGTCACTGACCCCGGCCGCAGACACCACGTTCCCGGCCGCAATCGGCAGTCGTCGCCCAGTGGTAGCGGCGTACTCATCGCGTACCTGGCGCACCACGGTCAACGCGCTAAGCATTTTCGCCTGATGGCCGTGGGCGGTGTCGACGACGAGCACGTCGATCCCGAGGTTTATTAGCGCCTCGGCTTTGGACCGGACGTCGCCGTTGATGCCGACTGCCGCGCCGACCGCAAGCCGTCCTTGCGGATCGGTCGCCGGCCGGTAGATCGTCGAGCGTAAAGCCGCAGTCCGAGTCATCACCCCGGCCAACTGGTCACCCGAAACCACCGGCGCGAACGGCAAATGCTGGCCGGTCAACTCGTTGAACATGGCGCGCGCGTCCATGCCGGTTGGCAGGGTGAACGGATCGGTAACCATCACCTCGTGGACTTGCGCGAACCGATCGATCTCGGCCGCGTCTGCCGGGGTGAACACGCCCAACACCTTCTGCTCTGGCCCATTGAGCGTGTCTACCACGACAGCCCCACCGTGCGAACGCTTCGGCACGAGCGTCAGCGCCTCGCCAACTGTCATCGTTGGGGTCAACGTGACCGGCGTGTCATAGACCAAATCAGCCGCCTTGACCCGAGCGATGCTGCGCGAAAGTACGTCGATCGGAATGTCTTGGGGCAGGATCGCGATCGCGCCGCGGCGTGCCACCGTCTCGGACATCCGCCGACCCGCCACCGCAGTCATATTGGCGACCACGATCGGTAACGTCGCGCCGGTGCCGTCGGACGTTGCTAAGTCAACGTCGAACCTTGAGGTCACCTCGGAGCGACCAGGAACCATGAAAACGTCGTTGAACGTCAGGTCGTGACTAGGCCGAAGGTCGTTTAGAAACTTCACCCTTGGAGTCTAGGCCGACCTAGTCAACCGTTGCGGGGGTGAACTTTGGAATCGACAAGGTGACCTTCGTGCCAAGACCGGGGCCGGTCTCGACTACGAGACCGTGATCGTTGCCGTAGACGGTGCGAAGGCGCTCATCGACGTTCGCCAAGCCGACCGAACCAGAAGTTTGGCGCCCCGACAACACCGCCCGAACCGTTTCGGGGTCGGCGCCAACGCCGTCGTCCTCGATCGTGATCCGACATTCGGTGCCAGCGTCCTCGGCAATCACGGTGAGGCTGCCCGGGCCGGGCTTGCGTTCAAGACCGTGGCGAACTGCGTTCTCCACTAGCGGCTGAATCGTCAGAAACGGCACCGTCAGGCTGAGCACCTCAGGCGCGATCCGAGTAGTGACCTTGAGCCGATCGCCGAAACGGGCCTTCTCCAAAACGAGATACCGCTCAATGGACCGCAACTCTTCGGCCAAGGTGGTGAAGTCGCCGTGCTGCCTAAACGAATACCGGGTGAAATCGGCGAACTCCAGCAGCAGTTCGCGGGCCCTTTCCGGATCGGTGCGCACAAACGAGGCAATCGCGCCGAGCGAGTTGTAGATGAAATGCGGCGAAATCTGGGCGCGAAGGGCCCGCAACTCGGCCTCCATGAGTGCGGTTCGTGAGGCGGCCAGTTCGGCCAATTCCAACTGGCTCGAAACCCAGCCCGCGACTTCGATCGTGGTACGCGCCAAACCAGCCGAAGCGTTCTCGTCGACGACCACAATGCTGCCGACGACCCGTCCCTCTACCGAAAGCGGCGAAACGATCACTCGATTCGAAGCTTGAGAGCGACCGTGCGTCATCGCGGACTCGATTAGTGGTGCGGCCAATTCACTCTCATCGGTGCCGGACCAGCCAAGCGGCACATCCAGATCGGTGATCGCCACGGTACGTACGCCCAGCAGATCGCGAAGATGCGGCAGCGCCTTGGCGACGCTTTCGGCGTTGAGGCCGCCACGCAACGCCGGCGCTGCGAGGGCAGCAGTGTGCAAAGTCTGAAAGGTCGCCCGATCTTCGGCCGAACCCAAACTGCGACGGCGACTAAGCAGGATCCAGCGGGTCAACCCGGCCAACCCCACCAAAAAGGCACCGATCGCCAGTGCGACCGTCCAGTCAACGGTTCCCATGATCAATCCAAGGACAGCAGGACGGCGTCCGGCGGGTCGGGGTCGACTGCTAGGGCCGATTTGTCCACGACTGACCGCAGGCAGCGAGTCTCATGCCGCAGCCTTAGCGTCCCGGTCCCGCTCGCATATTCGCGCCAAAGTTCGTGGACCGAACCCATCGCAGATTCTGGCACCGAGGCACGTTTCGTCTGCTCCGCGAACAACAGGAGTTTGTTCAAGTCGAGTTCTTCCCAAGCGTTAAACACCTCAACCTCCGGCGGGGCGAACAGCCCAGACGCCGAGAACGTGTCGACCGCAGGTTCGTTGGCTTCACGGTCGCCGGTGATTTCGCGAAGCCGGCGCATCCACGGGATCGAATCGTCGTAGCGGCGGCTCATCGTCGAAAGGAGGCCACCAGGAACCAGCACCCGCGCGAACTCAGCCAACGCGGTCGGCGACTCCTGTAAAAAGCCAATGATCACCGCATCGAAGGCACCAGAACGCAACGGCAGCCGGTCGCCTTGGGAACGGATATAACCCAAGAGGGGGTTGCGGATGGCGGTCACTTCATCGCCCAGCACGGTGACCTCGTGACCAAGTTCTGCTAGTTCGTAGGCCAGCGGTCCGTCACCGATATGCAGGACGGTCGACAGGCGGTTGCCGACCAGCCAGTTCGCCGCCTTCGCCGACGCCATCGTGTCCATCTTCTGAGGCTACCGCTGGCCGCGGCAGGTGTGTGGCTGCGCGGTCGATACGCTGCCATCGTGTCTGACCCCTTTATCGCTGCCGCGTCGCTGGAGGGCGTCCCCTCTGCCTTCCAGTCCACGCGTGACGGAATCGATGCACTGTTGCGCGATCGCGGACTGCGCAAAACCAGCCCAGAAGACACGGCGCAATCGCTGCTCACCGGCGCGTGGGCGACGGCCACGCTGGAGGGCAGCGCTTTCACCATCGAGGAACTTGCCGCAGGTGGCGGCGACGCTACCGCGCGTGCGGCCGTGCGCATGTCGACCGAACTACTGGGCTTGTTGCCGACTTGGCGACGTTCCCCGGTTCAGGCTTTGGCCAGAATCCACGCCTTGGCTGCGGCCGATTCGGTGCCCGAAGATTCCCTCGGGCGACCGGTTAACCCCGAAGGTGGCAAGCGACTGGCGGCCCTAGCCGACATGTTGAGCGCCCAAAGCAAGGCGCCGGCTTTGGTGATCGCCGCGCTCACGCACGCTGAAATTGCCGCCGCGGGCGCCTTCGTCTCGCATAACGCGGTGGTGGCTCGGGCGGCGGAGCGGTTGGTGTTGGTTGCCCGTGGCGTCGACCCGGCTTCGGTCACCGTCCCAGAGGCCGGTCACGTTTCGGCATCCCCGGACTATTTCGCCGCACTGGCTGGCTATTCAACCGGACCAAATGGCGTACACAACTGGTTGCTCTACGCGGCCGAAGCGTTCACTCGCGGAGCTGAAGCGTCGCCACTGGCTACCGGTGCAAATTAGCCGGCTCGGAGCATCTTTCGCCGCTTGATCAACGCGGTAACTCCGGCCGCGATGAGGGCCAGCGAGGCGGTCGCCCCGGCCGCCGCCACTGCTTTGCCGGTCTTCGTTTCGGGGACTAGTCGAGGACGCAACGAGGTCGGCCGTTCGAAAGTCAGAATCGGCCAGCCCTCCTCGAGGGCCTTACGGCGCAGTTGTTTGTCCGGATTGACCGCGAACGGGTGACCTACCGCCGAAAGCATTGCGATATCAGTTTGTGAGTCCGAGTAGCCAAAACTCCGGCTCAAGTCGTAGCCCTCGCGTTCGGCCAGTTCTTTCATCGCGACGACCTTGTTTGGGCCGTAAACGTATTGGAGGATTTGGCCGGTGTATTTGCCGTCTGCCTCTTCTAGCGTCGTCGCGATCGAGTGGGTTACGCCAAGCATTTCGCCAATCGGCGTGACCATTTCGGCACCCGAAGCCGACACAATCACGATGTCGTGTCCGGCCTGTCGATGTTCGTCAATCAATGCCAGCGCTTCGGCGTAAACCAGCGGACTGATCACGTCATGAAGAGCCTCACGAACGATCTGGCGAACAGTCAAAACATCCCAACCGGTAACCATCGCGGAAATCTCTTGACGCATTTTTTCGACCAGTTCATGGTCGGCGCCGCCGAGTGAAAAAACTAGTTGGGCATAGGCGCTGCGCAGCACGGTTCGTCGACTGAGTAGGCCCTCGTCGAAGAGTTGGCGACTGAAGGCCAAAGTGCTCGACGTGGCAATGATTGTTTTGTCGAGGTCGAAGAATGCGGCGGGTCGTCCAAGAGTGGGCGCCATGACCACAGCCTAGGCGGTTTTTGATTCAATTACGGCAGGTTGCTCCACAGAAATGGTGCGAGTTGCTCACATTCCACAGGGCCCAAATTGGCCGTGGCGGGTGCTTGGCTCGGCGTACGACGGTGGAGTCATGAGTATTGGTCCTTCGCCAACGCGTCCACTGGTTGTCGCCTCAGATGAGGCCTTTGTTGAGAGCGCTCGACGGTGGTGCGCCGCCGCCGGAGGCGAAGCCGAAGCGCTCGATGATCCAGAAAGAGTCAGGCGAGCCTGGCGAACAGCGCCAGTAGTGGTGGTCGATGCGCGCCGTCTCGATTTGGTGCAGCGCCTCGACCTGCCGAAGCGAGATGCCGTTCTCGTGGTTGCTCCTGATCCGCAACGCTCTTGGCGACCGGCGCTCGACGTTGGCGCCCGCGACGTGATTTGCGGCGCCGACGAGACCGCCATTGTCGAGGCCTTAGTCAGTGCGATGGACGGCTCGGGTGAAGCCTGCGTGGTGACCGTGATTGGCGCCTGCGGAGGCGTTGGCGCCTCCACGTTGGCGGCCGCCACCGCTCAACTGGCAGTGCAGCGGGGGTTGCGTTCGGTCTTGGTCGATGGCGACGGCGCGGCCGGCGGTATCGACCTGTTGGTCGGTGCTGAAGCCGCGGACGGTTTGCGCTGGCCTGACCTAGACGGCGCCATCGGCCAAGTCGCAGTCAGCGAGTTGGTGTCGACCCTGCCGCAGCATCGCGGGCTACGGCTTGTCAGTCACGGGCGTGAAGGACTTCCAGTTCGAGCCGGAACTCCGGTGGTTTCGGCGGCAGTTCGCGGTTTCGACGTCGTGATCGCCGACGTTCCTCGGCAACTGGATGAACTTGCGCGCGAACTCGTCGCCAGGTCCGTGCTGACGGTGATCGTCGTGCCGCGTCGACTGGGCGGAGTGGTGGCGGCAAACGCCCTAGTTCGCCGTCTCGAGCCCTGGGCAGGCTCAGTGGCCTTGGTGACCCGAGACTGTCCGGGGGCAGTTTCCTCGGCGGCAATCGAACGCGATGTTGGCCTGCCGGTGCTGGCCGAGTTGGCTTCGTCGCGGCGGCTTGCCGCCGATCTCGAACACGGGCTCGGCCCTACCCAGGCCAAGCCCGTGACTCGGGTGGCCAGGCGGGTTCTCGACACGGTCGGACTGCGATGACTCAGGTCCAAACCGCAATCGTTGATCGGGTTCGCCGACGTCTTGCCGCCGGCGGCATCGAGCCCACTGCCCACAGCGTCGCCGGCGCGCTGCGCGCCGAGGACCAACTTTGGGGCACCACGACCGTGCTGGCGATCGTCGATCAGCTCCGAGGCGAGGCCAACGGCGCGGGGGTGTTGCAGCCTTTGCTCGACCGCGACGGCGTGACCGACGTGCTAGTAAACGGAACTTCGGGAGTTTTTGTCGATGCCGGGCAAGGGCTAAACCGGGTCGAAGACATTCGACTACCCGACGAAGCCTCGGTTCGCCGACTCGCTCAACGGCTCGCCGCTGCCGCCGGGCGACGACTAGACGACGCTTCGCCCTGGGTCGATGGCCGACTTGCCGACGGCACTCGGTTGCACGCGGTGCTGGCGCCGGTCGCCCAAACCGGGACGACGATCTCGCTTCGAGTGCCACCTCGGCGAACCTTCGGGATCGCTCAACTTGAGGACACGGGTTCGGTGGCTCAACCGATGGCCGAAGCGCTGAGGAACCTGATCACCGAAAAGCGCAGCTTCTTGGTTACCGGCGGCACCGGCTCTGGCAAGACGACAGTGCTGGCCGCGCTGCTGGGCCTGGTGCCAGCCCACGAACGGATCGTGATCGTCGAAGATTCCGAGGAACTGCGACCGGCGCACCCACATGTCGTTGGCTTGGTCGCGCGCGCCGCCAACGCCGAGGGCGTCGGTGCTGTCTCTCTACGCGACCTAGTGCGCCAAGCCCTGCGAATGAGACCGGACCGGTTAGTAGTTGGCGAGGTGCGTGGCGGGGAAGTTGTCGACCTGCTCGCTGCCCTAAACACAGGCCACGAAGGTGGCTGCGGAACCGTTCACGCTAACGCCCCCGTCGATATTCCGGCTCGGCTTGAGGCGCTCGGCATCGCCGCCGGGCTAAGCCGAGAAGCGGTCCACGCTCAGGCAGGGGCCGCGCTCGATGCCGTAGTACATGTCGTTCGCCGACCAGGTGGCCGCCGTGAAGTTGCCCAAATCGCCAGCATCGAATCGGACCGATCGGGCCGGTTGGTGGTCCGGACGCGACTGGAGATCGTTGACGGTCAGGTTGTCGGACCGTGACTTTCCTTAGTGCCGCACTCGCCTTCGCGGCAGTTCTGCTTTGGTGGGCGCCTTGGCCGATAGTTCGGGTGCGCACGACAGGGTTCCGGCTCACCCGAGCCAAATCGGCCTGGTCGCGAACCGCAGTAGGACTTGTCGTTGTCGGTTCGGTGCTGATTTTGCCGGGACCGCCAACGATTCTGGTCTGGACTGCAGTCGCAGTTTGCTTCGTGCTTTGGCGTCGCCATCGCCGGGCGAAACAACGCGTTCGAGCCGCGGCCGTTGCCGAAGAATGTCACCGAATGCTTGACGTCTTGGTGAGCGAACTCAGCAGCGGGACGCCAGCCCAAGTCGCTGCCAAGCGGGTGGCCGCCGAGAACCCGGCACTTGCGCCAGTAGCAACTGCAGCGGCCGCCGGCGGCGACATCGGGTCAGCATTCATCGCGGTCAGTAAGACCGCTGGCGCTCACACCTTGGCCCAAGTTGGCGCCGGCTGGGCGGTCTCTGATGTCACCGGTGCGCCGCTAGGAGAGGTCCTCGCTCGGGTTCGAGACTCAGGACGAGAAGACGTTGAAATCGACCGAGAAGTTGCCGCGGCGGTTGCCCCGGCCCGAGCCACCGCGACCCTGATGGCGGCGATGCCACCATTGGGACTTTCGCTCGGTTCGGGTTTGGGCGTCGACCCGCTCGCAACGATCACCGGTTCGATTGCCGGTGCGGGGTGCGTCGCCTTGGGCACGTGCTTCGCCCTCGTCGGAATCACCTGGATTGATCGAGTTGCCGACCGACTCGAGTTGGCGTCTTGATCAGTGGAGTGATTGCCGCTTTGGCGGTGCTGATGGCTTGGCCAGCCAGCGCACGTCGCCGGCGACGCGAAGTGCTCCGCCCGGGAGTTCGCCGCCGCCTCGACCTGGTCTTGGTGGCCACAGTTTTGACCCCGCTGGCCGGCTACCTGATTTTTGGAACCATTGGCTTGATTGCCGCCACGGCGGCCACCCCGGTCGTGCGCAAACAAGTGCGTTCGTTGGGCACGATCGCCGCCAGGAGACGAAATGAGGCGATCACTCGCCAAGCGCCGGCCGCGCTCGACCTGATCACGGCCGCGCTGCGGGCGGGCCGACCACCAGAAGGCGCTTTGACGGTTGTCGCCGAACACACTCCCGATCCCTTGGGTGAACTTCTGCAGGACGTGTCGAGGCGGATCCGAATGTCGGCCGATCCGGCCTCTGCGTGGCGGGTGTTGGACGGCACCCCACTAGAGGTAGTCGGTAGAGCCTTCGCCCGGTCGGATTCATCAGGTGCGGCGGTGGTGCCACTGGCGCTCGATGCCGCCGAGGACCTGCGCCGCCGGGCCAGAGCGGTCAGGCGTGAATCAGTTGGCCGCGTGGCAGTACAAACGACGATTCCGCTCGGGCTCTGTCTTCTGCCGGCTTTCGTACTTGTCGCAGTGGCGCCGATAGTGCTTGCCGTAGTTACCAACATCAGTCTCTAGCCGGCTCGATCCCCAACTTTGGCCGCGACAAAGTGGCCGTCCACACCGAGCAACTTTCACCGCAAAATCGACGGCCCCGGCGCCATCTTCGGGTGTAAATGATCCTCCTTCGAAAGGAACCAAATGTTCAACTTCAAGAAGTTCTTCTCCGGTCGTAAAGCCGAACGCGGCATGACCACGGCCGAGTACACGGTCGGCACGTTGGGGGCCTGCACCGTTGGTGGCGTCCTGGTGAAGGTCGGCCAGAGCGACTGGTTCGGTGCGCTGGTTCGTGACGTGCTCGACAAGATCCCGAGCATCCTTCCGTTCTGATCGATTCCTGCGGCACCCGGCACCCACCTGCGGGTGCCGCAGGCCCGATCGGGTGGGAACTTCAACGGGAGAACTGATGAGCACAAAACTTCGTACGCAAAAGCAGGAACAGGGCCAAGTGACCGCCGAATACACCGTCGGCACGCTCGGGGCGGTAGTCATTGCCGGCATCTTGATCGGCCCGCTCGTGAGATACGACAATTTCTTGAGAGATTGGATGCGCGAAATGCTCTCAAAGGCATTCGAGATAGATCTGTCCTTGCTGTCTTGGTGGCCGTGGTGACCCGTCGCGAGAGTGGAATGGTGACCGCCGAAACCGCGGTGGTGCTGCCGTTCGTAATTCTTGTGGCCGCATCGTTGACGTGGGTTGTTTCGTTGGGCACAACTCAGATGCGAGTCAGCGACGCTGCCAGAGACGGTGCCCGGATCCTGGCGCGTGGCCAGACCGAAGACCAAGCCAGAGCTGCGGTCAATGAGCTCGTGCCTGATGCGGTGGTCTCGGTTCAGGTCAGCAGCGGTCGAGCGACCGTGAAAGTGCGAACGCGGGCCGAAATGCCGTTGGTGCCGAAGGCGGCGGTGAACCTCTCGGCACGAGCAGTCGCGGTGATCGAATGAAGCGAAGTTCGGCTCGAGGTTCGGCGTCAGTTCAGGCGCTGAGCGTCGTTGCTTTGCTCCTGTTGCTCGCGATGGTCTGTCTACAGGCGGCACTCGTTATCGGGCTACGACAAAAAGCAGCCCAAGCGGCCGACTTGGCGGCGTTGGCCGCTTCGCGAACGAGTGTCGAAGGCGGTGAACCATGCGAGGTCGCGTCGACAGTCGCCAAGGAGAACGGCGCGACGCTGCGCGACTGTCAGATGGACGCCGATGTGGCGACGGTGAAGGTGCGGGCTCGGGCCGAGCGGTGGGCGATTGGGAACTGGTCGGCCGAGCAACGAGCACGGGCGGCACCCTCTTGGTACTTGGAATAGTTCCTTGAGCCAGTCAAACCGAACCGGCGGCCGGCGCGTTGGCTAGGACTGCGTTCAACAGAATCAACGCCCCGGCCTTATCGAGTGGGTTGTTGCCGTTGCCGCACTTTGGTGACACCACGCAGGAGGGACAACCGTCCAGACAACCACAGTCGGCCACCGTGTCGCGAGTCATCTCAAGCCATCGAACCATCTGCTCGAAGCCGCGCTCGGCGAAACCGGCGCCGCCGGGGTGGCCGTCGTGGACGAACACCGTCAGTTCGCCGGTGTCTGGGTGATAGTTGGTCGAAAGGCCGCCGATGTCCCAGCGGTCGCAGGTCGCGAGCAGCGGCAAAATCGCGATCGAAGCGTGCTCGGCCGCGTGAGCCGCGCCAAGGAAGCGCTCCGGTTCCAGTAGCGATTTGGTTAGCTCGGTTTCTAGCGTCCACCACGTGGCGGTGGTGGCGAGCGTTCGCTGCGGCAGCGCCAATTGCTCATCGCCAATGATTCGTTTGGTGCGCTGATCTCGAACTTGATACCCGGTGACCTGGCTGACTACTTCAACGTCACCAAAGCTCACGGTCGCCGGCCCCCAGTGTTCACTGAGGCGCTCATTCAGGATCGTCACCGAGCGATCGGTTTTTGCGCTGGTCGAATGGTGAATGTCGGCCCGTCGGGCCAGTGCCGTGCCGCCTTCAGGGTCATAGGCTTCGACCAAGTAAACCTCGCCGCGATGGGTGTACACCGCACCCTCGTGGACCTCGCCATCAGCGTTGCCCGCATCGACGGTACCGATCAGCCGCCCGGTTTGGCTCTCCACAATCTGCACCGGCAGGCCACCGGCCGAGCGGATATCGGCCAAGTCCGAAGCGCGGTCGCGGCTCTTCCAGAACCAGCGGTCGCCGCGCTGGCGAAGCAGCCCAGCGGCAGTCAATGCGGCCACACCGTCGGCGGCGCGCTCACCAAACGGACCAAAGTCGGCGACCGTTAGCGGCAGTTCTTGGGCTGCGGCCGCCAAATGGGGTCCGACCACGTAGGGGTTGTGCGGGTCAAAAACGGTCGCCTCGATCGGCTCGCCCAAGACCGCATCCGGGTGGTGAACGAGGTAGGAGTCCAACGGGTCGTCACGGGCAATGACTACGCCGACGCTCTCGTTTTGGCCGCGGCCAGCGCGTCCCCAGCGTTGCCACAAGGCGGCTCTGGTCCCGGGGAATCCGAGGGTAATCACTGCGTCGAGACCGGCAATGTCGATACCAAGTTCAAGAGCGTTTGTGGTCGCTAGGCCCAACAGTTCACCAGTTCGCAGCGACGCTTCGATTGCTCGCCGCTCCTCGGGCAGATAGCCGCCGCGATAAGACGAAATACGTTTTGCCAGTTTGGGGTCCGCCGCGCCGACCAGTCGCTGGGTCTGCTGCGTCAACTCCTCAGCGCCACGTCTGGATCGGACAAACGCCAGCGTCCTGGTTTCGGCCAGGACAAAATCTGCCAACAACTCGGCCGCTTCGGTGCCGGCCGCTCGCCGAACTTGCACGCCCTCGTCGACGGCAACTAGTGGTGGCTGCCAAAAGGCGATAGTTCGACCGGCGCGGGGGGCCGCATCGTCGGTGACGGCGGTAACTGGTGCGCCGATGAGACGCTCAGCCGAACTGGCCGGTTCGGCGACGGTGGCCGAGGACAAAACGAAAACCGGTTCAGCCCCGTAGTGGGCCAAGATTCGGTTTAGGCGACGCAGGATCAACGCAACATGGGCACCGAACACGCCGCGATAGTGGTGACACTCGTCAATGACGACAACTCGAAGGCCAGACAAAAATCTGGACCAACGCTCATGCATCGGCAAGATCGTGTGGTGAAGTACGTCCGGGTTCGCCAGCACCCAGTTCGCGTGGTCGCGTGCCCATGCCCGCTGTTCACGCGAATTGTCGCCGTCAACCGTTGCGGGACGAAGGTCGGAAAGTTCGGTCGGAAGCCGACGAAGCTGATCGGCGGCGAGCGCTTTCGTTGGCGCTAGGTAAAGAACTGTCGGGCGTTTGGCGCCGGCCAGAGCGCTGCCGCCGCGCCCATCGTGAAGTCGCTGCAGGGCGGCGGCCTGGTAAACCAAAGATTTTCCCGAGGCCGTGCCGGTTGCCACGATGACGTTCTTCCCGGCGCCGATCAGGTTTAGTGCCTCGGCCTGATGGCCCCAAAGGTGCTCGACCCCATCGGCGGCGAAGAGTTCGCGAACCGATTCGTCGAGCCAAGTGGGCCAAGGTTCAATTACGGCTTCGGTGGCGTCGATTTGCTCCACATGTACAAGTCGGTCCGAGTGTCGGGCCAACGCCGGATGCAACGCCATGGTCGAAGTGTCTCCCATCGCCACAAGCAGACGGTTCAGCGGTGACACCGCCCCTCGGCAACAATGGGTCCATGGTCGAGAAGAGCATGTGGATGAACAAGGTAGCGGCCGACCCCAACCATTCGCATTGGTACGTCCAGCGGTTCCGAAAGCTCGCTGAGGCCGGTCACGATTTAGCTGGCGAAGCCAGACTGGTGGACGCGATGGCTGCTCGCGGCTCTCGAATTCTTGATGCCGGCTGCGGACCGGGTCGCGTTGGTGCCGAGTTGGCAGCCCGCGGCCATCAGGTCGTCGGGGTGGACGTCGACCCCGTGCTCATCGCCGCCGCCCGCGAAGACCATCCGGGGGCAACTTGGGTTGTAAGCGATCTGGCCGAACTCGATCTGGCTGCAGAAGGGGTCACCGATCACTTTGACCTCATTGTTTCGGCCGGCAACGTGGTTACCTTTTTGGCGCCAAGCACCCGAAGGCTCGTGTTGGCGAACTTGGCTGCGGTATTGGCCGATGACGGCCGAATCGTGGTCGGGTTTGGTGCCGGGCGCGGCTATCTAGTCGACGATTTTTTCGCCGATGCGGCCACCGTGGGTCTTGCTGAAGATTTGCGCCTCGCGACGTGGGACTTGCGTCCGTGGACCGAGGACTCCGACTTCCTCGTCGCGGTGTTGCGCCACGTCGGCGAGTCGCAGTTTGGTCACGGGGCGAAAGGCTAGTTCGCGTGATTCAATGCAGACATGGAACTGACGATCACCGAACGCGAACAACCGCCGTTTCACGTCGTCACTGTTGATGGCGAAATCGACGTCTACACGGCACCGAAATTCCGTGAGGTCATCGTGGGAGCAATCGAGAGCGGAAACACCCGCCTGATCGTCGATATCGAGAGCGTTGACTTCCTCGATTCGACCGGGCTTGGCGTTCTAGTGGGCGCGCTGAAGAAGGTCCGCGCCAGCAATGGATCACTGGACATCGTCTGCACCAGCGATCGGCTTTTGCGAATCTTCGCGATCACCGGCCTCGACAAGGTCTTTGGGATCAAGTCGTCGCTGGCCGAAGTGATCTCTTGACGGTGGACACAGACCACATCGCGCGTCTGCGGGCCGCGATCGACGGGTTCACTGTCGATGCGGTTCACGCCCAACTTGGTGATCCGGCTTGGCGCGCGCTGGCCCGAAACGAAACGACCCCCGGGTTGCGGGCGACTGCCGACGGGTCGAGGTTGTCGACCTTTATCCGGCTGTTCCAACTTCAAGCGGTCGTGGCTCGCCAGGCGGCCGCAGCGGCGTTTGCGGACGCCTGGCTCAGCGCCCAAGCGTTGGGCCTGGTCGAGGTTGACGGCGACCAGGTTCGCGCGGCCCTCGACCTGCGGCCCTACGGCGACGAAAACACCAACTGGTGGGTCGTTTGTGACCTAACCCCTGGCCTTGACGGTCGCAAACACAGCCAGGACCCGCTGCACGTTCTGGGAATCAGCGAGGCTTCGTCGTCGCTGGCCCAGTTGACGGTTCGGCCGCAAGTCGACAGCGCCTTGGATCTTGGCACTGGCTGTGGCGTCCAAGCCCTGCACCTGTCCGGACATGCGAAACGAGTGGTCGGCACCGACGTCAATCCGCGGGCACTCGAACTGGCAGCGTTGACCGCAAGCCTGAACGGACTGGAGTTTGATCTTCGAAACGGCAGCCTGTTCGAACCGGTCGCCGGGGAAAAGTTCGACCTGATTTGCACGAACCCACCGTTCGTGGTTTCGCCGCCAGACGGCGATCGGTTGGTCTACCGCGAAACTGGTTTCGCCGGCGACGACGTGGTCCGGCAGATCATTTCGGGCGCCTCGGCTCACCTGAATGACGGTGGCTGGTGTCAGATCCTCGCGGCTTGGATTCACGAGGATGAACAGCCTTGGCAGGAGCGACTGGCGGCCTGGATCGAACCGACCGGTTTGGATGCGTGGGTGGTTCAACGCGAGCGCGTCGACCTGCCCGAGTACGCCGAAATGTGGCTCGCCGATTCCGGTCGCTGGCATGGAAGCGACCACCTTGATCGCTACGACCGTTGGCTGTCGTGGTTCGCCGACTCGAAGATCGAAGCGATGGGCTTTGGCTGGATCACCTTGCGCAAAGCAGTCCGTGACGTGCCCCAAGTGCGAATCGAAGAGTGGGCCGCGCCGGTCAGTCAGCCGGTAAGCACCGATTTTGCGGCCTGGGCCGACCGTGCCGACTCGTTGGCCGCCGCCAACCTGCTCGACGTCCACTGGCGCGTTGGCGCCGATGTCATCCAAGAAACAGTTGGGCAGGTTGGCGCCGAAGATCCGGCGATCATCCGGGTCCAGCGAACCGGTGGACTTCGGCCAGCGAAACAACTCGACACGATTGAGGCCGGGCTGCTGTCTGCGAGCGACGGCGACTTGACCGCCGGGCAGATTCTCGACGCCTTAGCGCACCTGCTCGACCAAGATGCTGTCGAAGTTCGGCGCAGTTATGAGCCGGTGATCGCTGAACTCGTCGCCGATGGATTCCTCACCGCTGCTAACGGTTGAGAACTTAGCGTCGGGCCTTGGCAGTCACTGCCCGTTGCCCGCCTAGTGAAACGACAGCGATGGCGGTGGCCACCGCGCCGCCGACGGCGAAGCCAGCCCACGCCCCCCAATGGTCAATGCCAAATCCGACCAGTGGGGCGGCCACTGCTCCACCGATCGTGAAGGCGGTCGCCTGCCAGCCCATCGCCTCACCGCGGACGGACTCCTCGGTTAGTTTGGCGATCCATTCGGTGCAGGCGGTCATGATCGGGGCGCACAACAGTCCGGCCGGGATCGTCGCGAGGGCGAGAGTCCACGGGGCATGGGCGATGCCAATGGGGATAGTAAGTAGGCCCATTGCTAATAACAGGTGGGACGGCCGTGTCGAAACGGGTCGCATGCCGTAGACCAGCCCGCCGACCAACGAGGAGAACCCCCAGCCGAGATAAACCAGTCCGACTAGTTCAATTGCGTCCAACTCGCGCAAGGCGGCGATGATGCCCAGGTCGGTGGCCATGAGCGCGATCATCGAGCCACCCGAGACTAGGAACAAGAACAGCAGATCGCGCGTGACCCAAGTGCGCGCCGGTTGGCGCTGGTGTGATTCGGCGGCGTTGCTGCGAGTCGGCGGATTCAGTTTCCACAAAATGCCCAGTCCGATCGCGACGGTTGCCGCCACAGTCAACAGGGCAATGTCGGGCGAAGCCATCACCACCAGTGCACCAGCGGCGGCCGGCCCGATGATGAAGGATGCTTCGGCCACCACCGAATCGAGAGCAAATGCGCTGCGGTGCATCCGCTGCGGCAGGGTTGCGGCCAGCGAAACTCGCACGACTGAATGCACCGGCGCAATGAAAAGTCCGGCGACAAAGGCAAGTGGCAACAGCCACCAGAAGCTAACCATTGTGACGATTGGATAGACGACCGCCAAGGTCACTAGCGAGGGCATAAGGGCGCGGCGAAGGCCGGCTTTATCGATCAGTCGTCCGCGCCACGGAGAGCCGATTGCGGCGCCCACGGTTTCGGCCGCAGCGACGAGTCCGGCTTGGCCGTAAGTGCCGCCCAACCCTTCGACCACTAACAGGGTCAACACCAGCGGCAGCGCCATCATTGGGATGCGCGCAAGGAACGCTGCGAGGTAAAGCGGGAGCACGCCAGGGGTCCTAAGGACTGCTGAATAGGTGACTTTCTCCACTCGCCCAATTCTCCCATCTGTGACACCTGTGACCAAAATGGTTGAGTAGACGCGCTACGGTGGGCCTCCGTTGGCCACTTCGTCAGCCCAGCAAGGTCAATCAGGAGCAGCAATGACCACACTTGTGATCGTCGAGTCACCGAACAAGGTTCGGAGCATTCAGGCATACCTCGGTGACGATTACGTCGTCGATTCGTCCGTCGGCCACATCCGTGACTTGCCAAAGGGTGCCGATCAAGTGCCCGCCAAGTACAAGGGTGAGCCGTGGGCCAGGCTTGGCGTGAACATCGATAACGGCTTCGAGCCGGTCTATGTCGTGCCGGCTGACAAGAAGGCGCAGATCACCAAACTGAAGAAGTTGCTCAAGGATGCGGACGAACTCGTCCTGGCAACTGATGAGGACCGCGAAGGCGAAGCAATCGCTTGGCACCTCTACGACGAGTTGAAGCCGAAGGTCCCGGTTAAGCGGATCGCGTTCAACGAGATCACCAAAGAGGCCATCACCCGGGCGATCGCCAACCCGCGCGATATCGACCAGGACCTTGTCGACGCCCAAGAGACGCGTCGAATTTTGGACCGACTGTATGGCTACGAAGTCAGCCCGGTGTTGTGGAAGAAGGTCATGAGCGGGCTGTCGGCCGGACGAGTCCAGTCGGTGGCGACGCGCCTTGTCGTTGACCGCGAACGCGAGCGGATGGCGTTTCGGCTGGCTTCCTACTGGGACTTGGAGGCGACCTTTGACAGCGGTTCGGAGCCGGCGACGTTTAGTGCAAAACTGTCGAGCGTTGACGGCAAGCGGATCGCTTCGGGCTCGAACTTCGACAACACTGGTGTGCTCAAGGGTGATGTCGCCCACTTGGACGAGGCAGGTGCGGCCGCACTCGTCGAATCGCTCGCCGGACGGGACTTCGCAGTCAAGGCGGTCGAATCCAAGCCGTACACGCGGCGTCCCTATGCGCCGTTTAGAACGACGACCTTGCAGCAGGAAGCATCGCGCAGGCACGGCTTTGGCGCCCAGCGCACGATGTCGATCGCCCAGAAGCTTTATGAGGGCGGCTTCATTACCTATATGCGTACCGACTCGGTGACGCTTTCGCAGACCGCGTTGACGGCGGCACGCGCACAGGTCAAGGAGCTTTACGGCGCCGACTACCTGCCCGAGAAGCCACGGGTTTACTCCTCGAAAGTTAAGAACGCTCAGGAAGCGCACGAAGCGATCCGCCCGGCTGGCGAGTCGTTCCGCACCCCCGCCGAAACGGGACTTTCAGGCGATGAGCGCAAGATCTACGAGATGATCTGGAAGCGCACGATCGCGTCGCAGATGGCCGACGCCAAGGGCAACCAGGTAGCAATACGAATCGGCGCCACCACCGCCGACGGCCGCGACGTGGTCTTCTCAGCGAGCGGACGCACGATCACCTTCCACGGTTTCCTCAAGGCCTATGTCGAGGCCACCGAGAATCCCGATGATGAGGGCGACGACCAGCAAACGAAACTGCCGAACCTCACCGAAGGCGATGCGCTCGCGTTGCTGAACTTGGTGCCGGCCGGTCACCAGACGAAGCCGCCAGCGAGGTTCACTGAAGCGTCCTTGATCAAGGAACTTGAGGACCGCGAAATCGGCCGGCCGTCGACGTACGCGTCGATTGTCAACACGATCCAACATCGCGGCTACGTCTACAAGAAGGGCACCGCGCTCGTTCCGGCGTGGGTCGCGTTCAGCGTCGTGCGGTTGCTTGAGCAGCACTTTGGTCGGCTCATCCAATACGAATTCACCGCCGAACTTGAAGACGTCCTCGATGAGGTCTCCAACGGCCGTGAGGATCGCCAAGCGGTGTTGGAGTCGTTCTGGGCTGGTCAAGGTGAACGCAGCACCGGTTTGAAATTGCTGATCGAAAACCTGCCTGAAATTGATGCGCGGGCGTTGTCCACCTTTGAGTTGGGCGATGGCGTTGCGGTGCGGGTTGGCCGCTACGGGCCCTATGTGGAAGGTCCGCCGCTGGTCGCATCGACCGATGGCGCCGACCCGACGCCGACTCGCGCGAACATCCCAGAAGATTTGCCGCCAGATGAGTTGACGCTGGAAAAGGCCATGGAACTTTTGGCCACTCCTGCCGGTCTGGAAAAGGAACTCGGTGTCCACCCAGAAACCGGGTTGGTGGTTGTCGCTAAGAATGGTCGTTACGGCCCCTACGTCACCGAGGCGCTGCCAGAGGGGGCGAAGAAGGGCACCAAGGCGCGAACGGCGAGCCTGTTCAAGTCGATGGATCTGGACTCGGTCACCCTCGAAGACGCGGTGCGGCTGTTGACGTTGCCGCGCGTCGTTGGTACTGACGTCGACGGGGTTGAAATTACCGCGCAGAACGGCCGCTACGGCCCGTACCTGAAAAAGGGGACCGATTCGCGGTCGATCGAGACCGAGGACCAGTTGCTGACGCTGACCGAGGAGCAGGCTCGGGCGATCTACGCGCAGCCAAAGACGTTCGGTCGCCGGGCGGCAGCAGCACCGTTGAAGGAACTTGGCGAAGATCCCACCAGCGGCAAGCCGATCGTGGCCAAAGACGGCCGCTTCGGCATGTATGTCACCGACGGGGAGTACAACGCAACTTTGCGCAAGGGCGACGACTTGGAAACGTTGACGCACGAGCGGGCGGTTGAACTCCTAGCCGAACGGCGAGCGAAGGGTCCGGCGAAAAAGGGCGCTAAGAAAACGGCGAAAAAGTCAACCAAGAAAGCCCCGGCAAAAAAGGCCGCGAAGAAGACCGCGAAAAAGTCAACCAAGAAAGCCCCGGCAAAGAAAGCCGCCAAGAAAACATCCTGAGTTGGGATGCAGTGCGTGACTAGTCCGCGTTTGCGGGTCTAGAGTCACGGGCATGAACTACCCGCTTTCGCAACGACTTGGTGCTGAGGCACTGGGGACCTTCTGGCTGGTCTTCGGTGGTTGTGGCACGGCGATTTTCGCCACCACAAACCCCGATGTTGGGGTCGGCTGGCTCGGTGTGGCATTTGCATTCGGTTTGACCGTGCTCACTGGCGCCTACGCGTTCGGTCCGGTATCTGGGGGTCACTTCAACCCGGCCGTCTCGGTTGGTTTGGCCTGCGCGAAGCGGTTCGCCTGGAAGGACGTACCCGGCTACGCCGCCGCTCAAATTGCCGGCGCCACGATCGCCGGTGCGGTGCTGCTGCTGATCGCCAAAGGAATCGAGGGCGGGTTTGATCCGGTGGCTACCGGATTCGCTTCGAACGGCTACGGCGAACGCTCGCCGATGGGCTACAACCTGACTTCAGTGTTGATCGCAGAAACCGTACTTACTGCGGTGTTCTTGTTCGTGATCCTCGGTGCGACCGCCAAGCGAGCCGCTGTCGGCTTTGCCGGACTTTCCATCGGTTTGACGTTGACGCTGATCCACCTGATCAGCATCCCGATTTCTAACACCTCGGTGAACCCGGCGCGCTCGCTGGGTGTTGCCTGGTTCGCTGGTCCGGACGCGATGATGCAAGTTTGGGCTTTTATCCTCGCGCCAGTTGTCGGTGCCGCAATTGCCGGGCTGCTCCACGATCGAATTTTGGGTTCAGACAGCGAGTATGCCGAAGCGTGACTAGATTCCAATTCCGGTGGCACGTCGTCACGACTTTGGTCGTGGCGACGACGCTGTTTGGCCAGTTGGCTTCCAGCATCAGCGGCGGCATGTCGCCGGTCGACTTCTTTAGTTATTTCACGATCCAGTCAAACTCGTTGGTGCTTGCCGCTGAACTGTCGATCGTGCTGGGCCTTGGCGTTGGGGCCACTTGGTTTCGGCTGCTCCGTCTTGCGGCTCTCACTGGAATAACCGTTACGTTCTGTGTTTACGCCGTCCTTATCGGGCCGAAAGTTAGCCTGACTGGAATCGACTGGTGGCTTGATCAGGGTCTTCATGTCGTCACGCCGTTGCTGGCCGTGTTCGCACAGGTCATCGTTGGACCGCGGACTCGATTCGACTGGCGGGACCTTTTGTTTGTCGGCTGGCCGGTGGCGTGGCTTGCCTGGACATTTAGTCGCGTTGCGTGGGGCAATCCCCGCTTCCCGATGCCCGATGAGTCATTCGCAACGGTGCCTTACGACTTTCTGGATACTGAGTTGAACGGGACCGGGGCGGTAATGGTCACGGTCGTGCTGATCACCGCATTCTTGCTCGCAATCGCGGCCGGTTTCATCGCGGTTTCACGACGATCCAGCGCATCACCCGTGGCTGCGCCGGTAGTGAAATAGCGTCGTGACGATGTTCCGACTCGTAGCGCCATGCGATCGAGCCGAATCGCGTCCGGCCCCATCGCGAGACGATGTCGCCCCGTCCGACTAGGCTCGCCCCCATGCAGTCCTCGTCCGAACCGCTGGTCACCGAAGTCGGCGTTTTTGTTGCGTTCGAGGGTGGAGAAGGCTCGGGGAAGTCGACTCAGTCTCGGCTCTTGGCCGACTGGCTCCAGGCCGGCGGCTATTGCGCCCTGCTGACGCGCGAGCCAGGCGGCACGCAGGTCGGTTCGGCGCTGCGATCGATCTTGCTCGACCCGGCCACTGGCGAATTGTCGCCTCGTACCGAAGCGCTCATTTATGCCGCCGATAAGGCCGAGCACGTCGACACGATGATTTTGCCGGCACTTGCCGACGGGCAAGTCGTGATCACCGATCGTTACGTCGATTCGACACTCGCCTATCAGGGTGCGGGCCGCGACCTACTGCTGAGCGAGCTTGAACCGCTGGCTAGGTGGGCGACCGCTGACCTTCGACCGCACCTGACCGTTGTCCTGGACGTAGATCCGCGGATCGGCTTAGGACGAGCCGGGGAACCGGACCGAATCGAACGCGAACCGCTAGCGTTCCACGAGCGAGTCCGTCAGCATTTTCTCGATTTGGCTGCGGCCGATACGGCCCACTATCTGGTAATTGATGCTGATGGTGAGCCCGAAGAGATTCACGCGCTCGTGCAGTCCGCGATCACCCCATGGCTGCAACAGGCGAAGGCAGCAAATTGAGTGCCCCAGTTTGGGCCGAACTCGTTGGCCAAGAGCGGGTCGTAGCGCAACTGGAGAGCGCGGTGGCCGGTCAGATGACGCATGCTTGGCTATTCACCGGTCCGCCCGGCTCTGGTAGGTCAAATGCGGCGTTGGCGTTTGCCGCTGCCCTGCAGTGCGAGCAGGGCGGTTGCGGGACCTGTCATTCGTGTACAACTGCGGCGGCCAACAGTCACCCCGATATCGCCATCATCAACACGGACGGGCTGAGCATCGGTGTCGATGCGGCCAGGGACGCAGTTCGGCGATCGGCGTTACATCCGTCGTTGGGGCGCTATCAAATTTTGGTGGTCGAGGACGCGGACCGGCTAACCGACCAAGCCGCGAACGCCCTGTTGAAGTCGATCGAGGAGCCGGCGCCGGGAACGGTTTGGCTGCTATGCGCCCCGGCGGTCGAGGACGTTCTGATGACGATCCGGTCACGGTGTCGGCCCGTGCTGCTGCGCACCCCGCCAGTTTCGGCGATCGCCCGACTACTGCACGAACGCGACGGGCTGGACTTGCAGGTCGCTCAGGGGGCTGCGGCGGCCTCACAGGGC